>JAQBEG010000534.1:0-2563 GCA_032123985.1 Deltaproteobacteria bacterium | reverse complement strand
CATCACGGACGACGAGGCCTGGAAGATCGGAACCGACTGGGCGCCCGATCAATTCGCGACATGGGGACCCCAACACCCGCCGGAGCGGTTCTTCGTCGCGACGGACCTACCCGAAATCGCGAAGGCCCGCGAAGCGGCGGGCCTCTAGCGATGGATCTGGGAATCGCCGGTAAAGAGGCCATCGTTTGCGCATCGAGTCAGGGGCTCGGGCGCGCATGTGCCGAAGCACTCGCTCGCGAAGGCGCCACCGTCACCATCAATGGACGAGATCCAGAGAAGCTCGAAACAACGGCCGCCGAAATCCGCTCGGCCTACTCCGCGACGGTGCGAATCGTACAGGGCGACATCGAAAAGGAGCAGACCCGAGCCGCGTTGCTCGAAGCTTGTCCGCGACCCGACATTCTCGTGAACAACAACGGGGGGCCCGCTCCAGGGCGTTTCCAGGACTGGGATCGGGACGCCTGGATCGATGCGCTCGATTCGAACATGATCGCACCCACGCTCATGATCCGAGCGGTTCTGGATGGAATGGTCGAGCGCCGGTTTGGGCGCATCGTCAACATCACATCCGCGATGGTCAAGACGCCACTCGCGCCGATGGGACTCTCGACGGGCGCGCGCGCCGGATTGACCTCCGTCAGCAAGGCGCTCTCACGCCAGGTCGCCCATGCAAACGTGACTCTCAACAATCTCCTGCCCGAACGCATCGATACCGGTCGGCAACGATTCATGGCAGAGATGCGAGCGAAGCTCGGCGGTATTACCGTCGAGGAAGCCTACGAAGAGATGAAGAAGTCGATCGCAGCCCAGAGGCTCGGCCGCCCCGAAGAGCTCGGCGATGCATGTGCATTCCTTTGCAGCGCACAGGCTGGCTTCATCTCAGGCCAGAACCTCCAACTCGATGGCGGCAGCTACGCGGGCCTCTTCTAAAGCCCGTCTCGCTTACAGATCCGAGGAGTTCATGGTGTCCAGAATCGATATTCCCGTCCTCATTGTCGGTGCCGGCCCTGTCGGCATGATGGGGGCGATCTTGCTGCATCAACTCGACGTCGATGCCCGACTGATCGATCGACGCGCGGAGGCGGGGCGTGCGCCGGCCGCTCACGTCGTCAACGCGAGAACCTTCGAGATCTGCCGTAGTGCCGGAGTCGATATGGATGCGCTTGCCGCGCTGACCGGTGACCCCGCGGACGCCGGACAATCGATCTGGATGACGCGGCTTGCGGGTGAGGCGTTGGCGTCATTGCCCTTTGAGCGCCAGGACGATTCCGTACTCGCGCTCACGCCGACACCGCTGCGCAATCTTGGCCAGCACCACTTCGAAAGAATCCTGGAACAGACCCTCGCCTCAAAGGGCGCTGCAAAGATCGAGTTCGGAATGCAGTGGGAGAGCTCCGAGCAACACGAAGACGCTGTGGTCTCGCGTGTTCGCGATCTCTCGACTGATGCGGTCGAAGAAATTCGAAGCGAGTTCGTCATCGCGGCCGACGGCGCGAGCAGTCGTATCCGCAGATCCCTGGGCATCGAAATGATTGGCCCACCGAAGCTGCAGAGCTTCGTGATGATCCATTTCGAAGCGAATCTCCGTGAGATCGTGAAAAACCATCCCGGCATCCTTTACTGGATCAGCGATCCAGAAGCCGGCGGGACATTCGTCGCACACGATATCGATCGCGAATGGGTCTATATGTCACCCTTTGATTCAGATGCCGAGAGAACGGAAGACTACACGCCCGAGCGCTGCAAAGATCTCGTTCTACGCGCGATCGGTGGCCTCGCACCTCCCCCTCCCATCAAGATCGAGACGATCAGCACCTGGACCATGAGCGCGCAGGTCGCGGAGCGCTTTCGTGACGATCGAATCTTCCTCGCCGGAGATGCTGCACATCGATTTCCGCCGACCGGCGGACTCGGGCTCAATTCGGGCGTACAGGACGTTCACGGTCTCGCCTGGCGAATCGCCGGAGTTCGGCAGGGCTGGGCGTCAAATCGAGTCCTCGATTCCTACGAAGCCGAGCGGCGACCCGTCGCGCAATACAACGCGGATCAAAGTCTGCGCAATGCAATGAAGCTCATCGAAGTACCGGCGGCCCTTGGTATCCTCGAAGACCCGACGACCGCTCGCATGCAGGCGACACTCGACGATCCGGCGGGCCGTCAGCGAACGATCGAAGCGATCGCAAATCAAGCCGAACACTTCGACATGCTCGGACTCCAACTGGGATTCAGTTACGAAAACGGCGCGGTGATTCCGGACGGCAGCGCGCCACCGGAGATTGGCAATCCGGTCCGAGAATATGTGCCGACGAGTCGACCCGGTGCGCGGCTTCCCCACGCCTGGGTCGAGAAGGGCGGACGTCGCGTGTCGACCCTCGACCTGATCAAGCCCGGATCGTTTACGCTCCTCACTTCGAAGCCCAGCGAGATCTGGGCGGATGCCGTCAAACGGATCGACGGGATTCCGCTCGACTATGTCGCGATCGGTCGCGACGCGATGGACTCGGAGGGACTTTGGGCCAGGGTCTCCGGAATCGAGCCGGACGGTGCGCTTCTGATCCGACCG
>JAQBEG010000533.1:0-3424 GCA_032123985.1 Deltaproteobacteria bacterium | reverse complement strand
GCACACCGCACGCCATGCATGGGTCGAAGGAATGGACCGTTCTCAAGATCTCGAGCGGCTGCTCTGCGTCGGCGACCGGTGTGCCGACGAGCGCGGCCTCATACGGGCCGGGAATGCCACCCGAGTCCCTAGGACCGGCATTCCAGGTGCTCGGCACCACGCATTGGTAGCGGGCGATCTTTCCATCCCTGATGTGAACCCAATGACCGAGCGCCCCGCGCGGCGCCTCGTGGAAACCGGCACCCGTACACTCGGTGGGCCAGGAATCCGGCTCCCATTTGCTGTTGTCGTGAATGCGGAGCTCGCCGCTGCCCATATTGAAGGCCAGGTCGTCTACGAAGTCGCCGATCTTGTCGACCAGGATCTGGGTTTCGATTCCTCGCGCGGCGATCCGGCCGAGTGTCGAGAACAGCGCCTCCGGGCCGACATCGAGCGTAGCGAGTACGTGATTGACCAGGCCTTGGACTTTCTCGTGCCCGCGCACGTACGATACCAGCATTCGCGCGAGCGGCCCGACTTCCATTGGCACACCGTCGTAGCGTGGCGACTTGAGCCATGAATATTTTTTCGAGAGATCGAGTCTTTCGTAAGGTGGCTGCGGTCCTGTGTAGTTCGGGTTGGTTTCCCCCTCCGATGGATGCAGGGCCTGATCATCTCCGCCTTCGTAGTCGTACCAGGAGTGCGTGATCTGCTCGGTGATCTTCGAAGCATCGAACTCTTCGACCCGCGAGATGTCGCGATTGCGAATTATGCCGCTCGGGATATAAAGCTCCGGTGACGCTTCGTCATCGAGCGGATACTCCCCGTACACCATGTAGTTGCCGACACCCGCACCGTACCCGGCCCAGTCCTTATAAAAGGAAGCGACCGCGAGTAGGTCCGGAACGTACACCTTGCTCACGAACTCCTGAGCTCCCGCGATGAGCTTCCTGAAGTGCGCAATCGTGTGAATGTTGAGCGCGGCCTGGGAGTCCGGATCTACCGGAGTCGCCATTCCACCGACCAGGAAGCTCTGCAGATGAGGGTTCTTGCCGCCGAGGATCGCATGGATCTTGATGAATTCTCGCTGCCACTCGAGGGCCTCGAGGTAGTGCGCGACGGCCATGAGGTTCGCAGCCGGCGGAAGTTTGTATGCCGGGTGCCCCCAATAGGCATTGGCGAATGGTCCGAGTTGCCCGCGCTCGACGAGCGCTTTGACACGGTCCTGGATGCCCTTGAAGTAGGTGGCGCTCGACTTCGGCCAATCGGAGATCGACTGTGCGAGTGCGGACGTTTCGTTCGGGTCCGCTCCGAGCGCCGAGACGATGTCGACCCAGTCGAGCGCATGCAGATGATAGAAGTGGATCACGTGGTCCTGGATGCACTGCGACGCGATGATCAGGTTGCGTAGTAGGCGCGCGTTCGGCGGCGGTTTCGCGCCGATGGCGTTCTCGACCGCGCGGATTGAGGCGATCGCGTGCACCGTCGTGCAGACGCCGCAGATGCGTTGGGTAAACGCCCATGCGTCACGTGGGTCGCGGCCCTGCAAGATGATCTCGATCCCGCGAAACATGGTCGATGAAGACCACGCATCGGAAACCTTGCCTCCATCGACTTCCGCCTCGATGCGCAGGTGTCCTTCGATGCGCGTCACCGGATCAACGACAATATGAGTCATTGCTCGTCTCCTTCATCGGGCCTGGTACGTGCGGGCGGGCCGTCGGGAGCCTTGTCGCCACCCCCACCAGCGAGTCGCTTGGTGATATGCAGCAACGTGTGCCCGGCAAACGCCGTGGTCACTCCGACCGTCCCCCAAAAGCCGATCTTGTCGATATTCGATCCCTTGCCGAATCCGGGGAAGCCTGGCAGATGCTCGTAGAACGGGGTCATCTTGTCCCAGAAATCCGGCTCAGCGCAGCCGATACACCCGTGACCACAACCGATGGGCCAGTTCGTATTGTCGTTCCAGCCGATATTCGGACAATTCTGGAAAGTCACCGGGCCCTTGCATCCCATCTTGTATAGACACTGACCATCGCGGTGCGCTTCGTCTCCCCACTGCTCGACGTATTGCCCGGAGTCGTAATGGGCACGACGCTCGCAGTTGTCGTGGATCGACTTTCCGTACGCGAAGATCGGCCGATTCAGATGATCGAGTGGCGGCCACTTTGCGAACGTGAGGAAGTAAACGAGCGTGGCGGTCAGATTCTGCGCATTCACGGGACAGGCCGAGAGATTGATCAGCTTTTTGATCCCCGGGACCGCGTCGGAAACCCCGAGTGCGCCGGTCGGGTTCGGCGAAGCGGCAGGGATCCCGCCAAATGATGCGCACGTCCCCACAGCAATCGTCGCAAGCGCATTGCTGCAGACCTCGTTGGCGATCTGATAGGCCGACCGACCGCCGATCGTCATGTAGGCACCACCCGCGCCTGTCGGAATCGAGCCTTCGACGACCGCGAGGTATTCGCCACTCTGGCTTTCGACGACCGAGCGGAGATTCGCCTCCGCCTGATGACCGGCTGCGGCCATGAGCACTTCGTGGTAGTCGATGGATAGCAAGTCGAGGATGACTTCTGCCGGGGTCGGCTTGCTCGCGCGAAGGAACGACTCGGTGTTGCCAGCGCAGTCCTGGAAGTTCAGCCAGACCAGTGTCGGCTTGGGGTTGTTCTCGATCGCCTCGGCGATCGATCCGCTTGCGCTTCGCGGCAGACCAAGCATGACCGCCATCGTTGTACAGAAGGTCATGAAGTCACGCCGGGACACGCCCCGTGCCTCTAGTTCAATTCGAAAATCGCTTCCCGGATCGTCCATTGAATCCTCCCGGTTGTTGGAAACTCAAGGCACCTCTCATCCATCGCAATTCACCAGCGGCTGGCCTCATGCCGGAATCTTCCACCCTTGTTGTAAGCGGTTCAGTGCTGCAAGGGCGGGGCCACGGATTCGAAAGTCGAAATCACCCCGGAAGGGGTCGACATGGATCAGGCAATCCGAATGGCTGAATGGGTATCCGTGTTGGGATATCGCACCGCAGTCGACCGAGGAGCAAGGCCAGTATCGCCCTAACAGCAATCTGCGCGTGTCCTGGATGCTCGCCAATCACGCGCAGACATTCCCGGTCACACGGAGAAATCGTTCAGAACACGCCCTGGAGGGTTTTCAGGTGAGTGAGGCATGGAAGGTTCGGCGATACCATTTCGAGCCCATTGCGTATTCCTGCCCCTTTCTGAGGCGGATTGCCACGCAGAATTCGACCAATTTTGTGTCCGATGCATTGAATCTCCACCGATCGAGGAGGCTCCCCCTCGCTGAACAATTTCAGAGTTCGGAGGAGCGTGAAATCGTCATAGAATCGGCCTGGCGCTAATCTCGAACAAGCTCCTTGCTCTCAGGATCTGCGATCAGTCTGTCAACGGCCTCCTTCGCACCGTCCCGGAACGGAGCCAAT
>JAQBEG010000532.1:0-9613 GCA_032123985.1 Deltaproteobacteria bacterium | reverse complement strand
GATACCGACTACGTCGTTCGGGCAGAAACGCTCGGATACAGCCACGCCTGGCTGGCCGATAGCCAGATGATCTGGTCCGACTGCTATGCGACGCTCGCACTCGCCGCGCAGGCCACCGAGACAATCCAGATTGGCACTGGGGTTGCGGTCTCCGGGACTCGTCCGCCCGCCGTCAATGCGGCAGGGATCGCGACGATCAACGCGCTTGCGCCCGGCCGCACATTCATGGGCATCGGCGCGGGCAATACGGCAATGCGCATCATGGGCGAGCCACCGCAACGGATCGCGGAGTTCGCTCGCTATCTCGAAAGTCTGCGTCCCCTGTTGAAGGGCGACGAAGCGATGGTTCGTGTCGGAGACGAAGACCGCCCGATCATCCATGCGATGCCCGACCGGGGCTTCGTCAATTTCAAAGATCCGATTCCGCTCTACGTGTCGGGCTTTGGCCCGCGGTCGCTCGGACTGGCAGGTCGCTACGGCGATGGCGCCGTGCTCGCGATGCCGCCGCATCCGAACGTGATGGAGCATTTCTGGAAGGCGATCGAGGCGGGCGCGCTCCAAGCTGGGCGATCGATCGATCGGGATTCGTTCTTTACGTGCGCGCTCACCACGATTTCTGTGCTCGACGAGGGAGAGACGGCGGATTCCGCTCGCATTCGAGATGAGTGCGGGCCGTTCGCGATGGCGACCGTGCATTTTGCCTACGACCAGTGGCGGCAGTTCGGCCATTCGCCGCCGGCATTCCTTGGCGAGATCTGGGAGGACTACTGCGCGATGCTGAAGGACGTCCCCGACGAGCGACTGCACCAGCGAATTCATTCCGGTCACAACTGTTGGGTGATTCCGGAGGAGGAGCGATTCGTGACCCGCGAGATCATCGAGGCGACCTGTCTGGTGGGGACGGCCGATGACATTGCCGGGAGGCTCGCGGCGCTCGCTGCAGCTGGGCTCGATCAGGTGATGATCTTGCCGGCGTTCGAGCCGCGTTATGAGGTCCTGGAGCGAGTTGCCGCGGACGTATTGCCGCGGCTTGGATGACGGACGAGAGCAGAAACGGAGGATCTGAGATGAAGGGCAGCAAGCCGGAAGTAGGGGTTCCGCGACGAGCGTTCGATGTCGTTGTCGTGGGTGCCGGATTTGCCGGCATGTACGCCCTCCAACGGCTGCGCGCGCAGGGACTCGCGGTGCACGTGTTGGACGCCGCGAGCGACGTTGGTGGCACGTGGTACTGGAATCGTTATCCCGGCGCTCGCTGTGACGTCCCGAGCGTCGAGTACTCCTACAGCTTTTCGAAGGAACTCGAACAGGATTGGGACTGGGCCGAAGTGATGGCCGCGCAGCCGGAGATTCTGCGTTATGCCAATCACGTGGCCGATCGCTTTGATCTCCGACGCGACATTCAGCTCGACACGCGGGTGTCTTCTGCTCACTACTCGGAGGATCGGCAGCGCTGGCGCGTGGAAACCGAAGCCGGGGAGGTCTTCGAGGCTCGATTCTGTGTGATGGCGACCGGCTGTCTTTCTTCGCCGAATACGCCGCCGATCGAGGGCGCGAGCGAATTTACCGGCAACGTCTATCACACGGGACACTGGCCGCACGAGGGTGTCGATTTTACAGGCATTCATGTTGGGATCATCGGGACGGGTTCCTCGGGCGTCCAGTCGATTCCCGTGATCGCGGAGCAGGCCAGACACCTCAGCGTCTTTCAGCGCACACCCAACTACACGTTGCCCGCTGGAAACCGGCCTCTTTCCGACGCGGACCGTCAGAAGACAAAAGCGGTGTACGACCGGATTCGGCAGAGCGAGCGCGAATCCCTCGGCGGGTTCGTGTTCGGGTTCGGTGGAAACCCCGTTGTGGTTCCGACGGAGAGCCTTATCGAAACCAAGCCAGAAGAGCGGCTCGCCGCAGTCGAAGCCGAGGGCTTCGGGGCGATCGGTCGCTATCTCGATGTTCTGACGGACGCGGAAGCCAACGAATTGGCTTGTGAAATGTATCGAGAGCAAGTCAAACGCCTGGTCCGCGATCCAGAGACTGCCGAAGGACTCATGCCTCGGAACTACCCCCTCGGTTGCAAGCGTCCGGTCATCGACACGCAGTACTTCGAAACTTTCAATCGAGACAATGTCACGCTGGTCGACCTGAGACGCGGAGGCATCGAGCGAATTACATCGAACGGAATCCAGACCGCGCAGGGGCATTTCGAGATCGATTGCCTGGTCTACGCGACAGGCTTCGATGCCATGACCGGGGCTCTTCTACGGATGGATATTCGGGGACGCGAAGGAGTTGCTCTCGAATCGAAATGGGCGGCGGGTCCGCGCACCTATCTCGGGCTTCAAGTTAGTGGTTTTCCGAATCTCTTTACGATCACCGGTCCCGGCAGTCCATCGGTGCTGAGCAACATGATCGTCTCGATCGAGCAACATGTGGACTGGATCGCCGACTGCATCGCGCACATGGACGAAAACTCGCTATCGACCATAGAGGCGGCGCCGGAAGCCGAGGAGGAATGGATCGCGCACGTGAATGAAGTCGCGAGTGGATCGATGATGACCGCGCCGTCCTGCAATTCGTGGTATCTCGGAGCCAACATTGCGGGCAAGCCGCGCATCTTCATGCCCTACGTCGGAGGCGTTGGCGAATATCGGCGAAAATGCGACGAGGTCGTCAGTCGAGGCTACGAAGGCTTCCTGCTCTCATAGCGGTGCGTGACAGGGCGCACTAGAGATGTCGGTCAATCGTCTCCGGCCGCTTCCAACTCGGCCATCGAGCGGGTCGCCATCCGCGCGACGACCGCGATGACACATGCCGCGCCAACGAGCCCGAGCAGCATCGCCGCGTCTTCGAAGTACCCGGTCGAGCTTCCGCGAGTCGTCGGCGTAGTCGCGCGATGCGCGGCATCCCCGACGTAGACCGCAAGGAACAGGTGGGGAACGAGTGCCAGGTTGCCGATCAAGACCGCCCTCCACGGGAACTGCCCCGCGCCGAGCGAGTAGCTCACGAAGGCGACGTTCACCGGAACCAGGCGTATCAGAAGTGTTAGGCGAATCGTATCGCGGCGAGCGCCCCGGAGGATGGTCTGGGCTTTGGGATGGTTCTCCGCATAGCGCATGATGGGGCCGCGAAGCCAGGTTCCAGCGATCGCGAAGATCGCGAGGTTCGCCGCATAGACAGCGACGAAGTAGTAGACGGTGCCGGCTCCGAGTCCGAACACGAAGTCGCCCAGGACGCCGAGGATGGAGTCCGGGAAGAACAATGGGCTCAGCAGCGCGACGCCGAGTATGTAGGCGACCGGCCCCCAGGCTCAGAGACCCGCCACGGCGGCTTCGGCCTGGGGGATCAGATGGGCTATGTGTCGACCCTGCCAGACGAGTAAGCCCACCAGTGCGACGCCTGCCAGCGGCCGGACCCAGAATCGCGTGTCTCTCAACGCCGTCATTGTTACTTTCTCCGTCTATCTGCTCAGAGGATCGGGGCCGACATGGCCAGCATGTTGTTCCAGAGGCGCCGCGGCGTCGACCAGCCGTCCACGGTTTCGCGAGAGACGAGTCGCGACTGCGAGATGTATGCCTGCTGGCGCGCCCGGATCTCCGCAGTGAACGTCACGTCGTGCACGAGGATGTTGTTTTCGTAGTTCAGATCGAAGCTGCGACGGTCCATGTTTGCCGAGCCGATCAGGCTGACCTCGCCATCGAGCGTGAGTGACTTTGCATGCAGCAACCCACCAACGAATTCGAAGATCGTGACACCCGCCGCCAACAGCTCCGCGTAGTAGCTGCGGCTGGCAGCGGCGACGATCCACGAGTCGTTCCTGGCCGGAAGGATGATCGTGACCTCTACGCCCCGATAGGCGGCAGAACATAGCGAGTCTTGAAGCGACTCATCGGGAACGTAGTAAGGCGTCGTGACGACGAGCTCCCGCCGGGCCGTCTGGAACAGCGCCTCGAACATCTCCGGCATGGCGGAATAGCGAACCGTGGGCCCGGTACCGATCACCTGTGCCGTGAATCCGCTCCGAGGTGCGTGCATCGGTAGCCGCAACAGATCGTCGACGTCATCCTCGACTTCGGTCATCCAGTCACTCGCGAACAAATGCTGGTTTTGCCTGGCGATGGGCCCCTCGAATCGCGCGACCGCATCGACCCACGGCGCATACTTCGCCTTGATCCGAAACTCCGGATCGGCACAGTTCTGGCTACCGCAATACGTGATGCGATCGTCGATCACCAGGATCTTGCGGTGGTTCCGCAGGTCGATCCTGCCGATGAGCGGCCGCAACAACGGGTTACCGATCGGCAGCGCCACTGCGAGCTGAACACCCGCCTTCTCCATCGCACTCCAATGCGAAGAACGGATCATCGATCGCGAACCGAGGCCGTCGGCCATGGCGCGACATCGGACGCCGCGAGCGGCAGCGCCTTCGAGCGCCTTGGCGACTTTGCAGCCGTTGATGTCGGTCAGCCAGATGTAGACCAGTAAGTGCACGTGATGCTGCGCATGTTCGATGTCAGACACCATGGCGTCAATCGCGGCGTTCGAGTCGGCGAGCAGGTTGGCCGAGTTTCCTCCGACCCGATCGAATCCGCTGATCGAACGACCGAGTCGGAAAAGATGTGAGTAGCGCGCGTCATCGGCCTCGAGGTTCGAGGCATCCTCAGGCACGACGGCCGCCACAGGCGGCATGTCTTCGAGCACGCTTCGAAGGCGAGCAACCCGGCGCCGGCCGACGCGGACCTCGCCGAAGAGCAGGTAGGCCAGGATCCCGAGCACCGGTACTCCCGCAATCACGGCGATCCACGCGATGCGCGACGCCGGCTCGCGATGCGGACGCAACAGGACCCGAGCCATGACTGCCAGCTCTACTACCACGTGAATCGATACGATCCACACCGTGTTGATCATGGCCGAAGCGTTCCTGTTGCCATCTCGAAAGCGGTATCACTTGTCATCATTGGATACGCCGGCGGAGCTGCTGACTTTCTATCTCGGGTCAAGACTCTCATTGGCTTGATGCTACTCAAGCTGGGGTTGCCCCTCTCGACGATCGTCGGCGCGTTCACGGATTGTGCAGATCTCGTCACAGAGAACCTTGCTCTCCGTGATCAACGGTCCTCCTCGAGACGTCGGAGGCCTCGGCCCGAATCCGCGATCGCGTCAATCGGGAAGCCGGGGCACAGCCCCTGCCATGTGGGGGCATGGTGGGAGCCCGGCGCCGGAGGGCCGTTTCTCTGGCAAGCCGACCGAGGACGCTGATCAGAGCATTCCAGCTCGTCGGACGACTTCGCCCTGCTGGCTCTTTCGGGATGGTGTCTCGTTCCCCGGCAACGAGACAGTACCGCTTGTCAGGTGCATTCGGGCGTGGGCCGAACCACGACACCACTCGGTCGCCCGGCGGCGAACGAATCTCCATGCTGATTTCTGCGCCCCGCCGGCCTCGGAACCTGATCCGATAGGCGATCTCCCAGAATCAATCCTTCGTTGTGGTGGCGAGGAAAACCGCGGCCAGGCGTTCGAGCTCTCCCTGCATGATCTTGCGTCCCACGCCCTTGGCCACCGAAGAGCCGAAGCCGGTCACCTGATCTGTTCCGGTCCGGTTCGAATAAAAGACGGCCGTCTTCCCCTCCGACGGAATGCCGACCACGACAGCCTGAAGTGAGTTGAGGGTGTGGCTTACGAAGAACCTTCTTTCGATCCCGGCTACGCGGTCCCCGGATCGTCCGAGCACTACGTGTCTGAGTGCAATGACCGGGCGCCCCTGGGCTTCGTGAACGATCCAGCTGAATCGGGTGACCACATCAGGCGCGGGTGCCTCCGGGAAGCGGTCGATCGCATCTGGGACATTGGGTACGAGCCGTTTCGTCATGACGAGCGCGCTGAAGGCTCGCTCGAGTTGAGGAACGGGCGAGCTCGTTGCGCCGTCCCCGCGATCGTAGGGCGCGATTCCTGAAAGCCCCGCCTTTCGATACGCCGCGAGCCGTTCTGCAAGAATCTCGCGCAGCGTCGACAGCTGGGAAGCGCGGCGCGCCTTTTGATCCGAACTCGAGCGGCCCGCGGCCTGGAGGCGCGTGATCTCTTCGGTCGAAAAGTTCACCTCGTCACCGGGCTCGATGTCGATCAACCGATCGAGCTCGTCATCCGAAAGGACGAACGCTTTCAGCGACGCCGCCGGGTCGCTGCCGAAGACTCCCGAGGAAAGCATCGTCGGATCCGCAGACGCCCCGCTCTCGAGTCGCGTCCACAGCCAACCGGTGTTGCGCGCCGACAGGAAACCCAATGAGAGCGCGAGTTCGTTATCCGAATTCGCCTCGAGCTGACTGACGACAACCTTGCCCTCGCGAATCTCGGCCATCTCGTCCGAATCGAATTCGAACGCCTTGCCCACATCGGCAATGCTGGGCTCGGATGGATCGGCGATCGCCACATCGCCCACGACGCCAATCGCGAGAACGAGGATGAGAACGCGCGCCCATCGATCTCCCGTCCCTTTCGAGTCGAGAAGTTCGGGTTGCCAAGGTCGTCGCATGTGTAGTCATCCTCCACCTCGAGATCCGGTTTCGCAGTGTCCGTCGCCAGCGGGTAGAGTGGCAGAAAACGCCGATGGGTGAAAATTCAAAGTTCGAGGATGCTTTTCTGGAAGTCGCTAAAATTGACCGGCGCTTCATGGGGGCGTGCAATGTGGATGCCGGCATCTGGTCGTTGGAGAGGGTCGCCGGATTCTTCCACGACGTGCCCGCCGTCAGAGAACTCACAGTTGATGCCTCAAATCCGCTTCATCAACCGCCAGTTCCAGAATGTTCGCCCCGCGCGTTGACTCATATCACAACCAGATTGTCATCCCGATCCCGATCCCGATCCCGAGCCAGAGCCGAGACAAATGCGCCTCGCCCCGGATTCTTCGTCTTCATGTACGTCGCATCGCTGCCATGCTCGGGCTCGGTTGACTCCAAGGCGAATCGAGCTCCTCGCCACCGGGCTTTTTCGACTAGCTAGAAGCGGCACCTCCAGTAGAATCCGAGCGCATTTCAACGGTCCGATAGCGACCATCTTACGGCGTAGGAGCCTCCCGATCGTGTGTGCCCTGAAAGATCTATTCGAAGCCAACGCCCGATGGGCAGAGAATGTCGTCAAAACCGACCCCGATTTCTTCGTGCGCCTGAGCCAACAGCATGCGCCGGAGTATCTTTGGATTGGATGTGCCGATAGTCGCGTCCCCGCGAGCCAGATCACAGATCGGGATCCCGGAGAAATCTTCGTCCATCGCAACATCGCGAACGTCGTCGTGCATACGGATCTCAACTGCCTGTCGGTCATGCAGTTCGCAGTGGATCATCTCAAGGTGAAACACATCATCGTCTGTGGTCACTATGGTTGCGCTGGTGTCACGGGTGCCCTCGACGGAAACGAACTCGGACTCGTGGAGAACTGGCTTCGGCACATCCAGGACGTTCATCGCAAGCATTTCGACTTGATCGAGAAATGCAGCGAAGGCAATAGCCGCAGTGATCGCCTTTGTGAACTGAATGTGATCGAACAGGTCATCAACGTCTGTCGGACGACGATCGTCCGGGACGCATGGCGTCGCGGGCAGCCGCTCACGGTGCACGGCTGGATCTATGGGCTCGACGATGGGAAGCTGAATGATCTCGACGTCTCCATCTCCGCTCTCCGCGAAATCGACCCCGCCCACCTTCGCGCAATTGCAGCGATTGCGCAGTCCCTCGCAAACTGAGCTGATGATGACCTGGGGCGATTTCGGGATGGCCCAGCGAGTAGGCCTCCCCAAATTCATCAATTAGTCCGCAGACAAAAATGGAGCCGACGATCCGACTCGAACGGACGACCTGCTCATTACGAGTGAGCTGCTCTACCAGCTGAGCTACGTCGGCCCCGGTGGTGAACTCCGACTCTCTTAATGTCAGCCTTCGCTGGCCAAGAGCGCCATTGCCCACCGATGGGCAGCCCGCGTTCCGGATGCCTGCCTTGAATCGGGTCCTCGCTCTCGCGTGGATCGTCAACCGGGCGGCCATCCGATGGGGCAGACGACCTCTGGGGTCGCCGGGCGCGGAATGTAGCGCGGGGCCTTCACGGCGCCATCGAACTCTGCCTAGATCGGCAAATTACGCGCGAATTTGCGGTATGTCCCTTGAACGGTTTGACCGGGCGGGGTTTCGCAGATTAGGATCAGGGCAACCGTGAGAGGGAGTCTCCTGAATGCCCGTGCTTCCGCTGATTGATCTGCTGTTGCTGTCCGGATGGACCGCCCTGTTTGTGGGGTTCGTCTTGAAGGTGATTCATCTGACGACGGCCTATCGGCCGACGATTCTCAGCCTTACGCCCATCGATTTTCTGCTGATCGCGGTGGCGTCGATGCTCTTCGCAATCGCGTTGGCTGCTCGAACCTGGGTGAAGACACAGGAGCCGACTGCCGTTGCGATACGGCGAAGGGATGAGACACTCGAGGCGTGGCACGCTCTCAAGAATGGCCACGGACATGCGTCGGCGGCCGCGAATGACGTGATCGCTGCCGGAAGTACGCCGACGGATCCCACTTCCTAGACTCGGTGCAGTCCGATGGATTGGCGGACGGCCTGGAGATCTTGTCTAGTGGCTCTGGTAGGTGCCGCGTCGAAGCAAATCGCTCGCGGAAACAGCGAGTTCCTTGTACAGACGGGCGGCGGTGACGATTGCGTTGCTGGCTTGACGGATTGCAGTACTCATCTCGGGCTCCGGTGGAGGCTTCGTTCGGATGGGAAGTGACCCGGAAGGCCGTACACGTGTCAGGAAAAAAGCATTGGGCGCCAAAATTGTCTGATACATTTCCGCCCGTGGGAAAAACAGATTCAAATTCGAAAGCTTCGGGCGCTTCTGGCGACCGGCTCGTGTGGTTGGATGGATCCTTGCGGCCCTGGGCGGATGTAACCGTCCACGTGCTGTCCCATTCGCTGCAGCGCGGCTCGCTGGTATTCGACTACATGTCTGTGCACGACACTCCCCGAGGGGTAGCTATTTTTCGGCTCTCGGAGCATGTCGATCGGTTTTTCCATTCTTGCGAGATGATGGGGCTGCCGGTCGAACAATCGCCGGAGGCGCTTTGCGAGGCGATCCGGGAGACCGTCCGCGCGAATCCGGGCGCCCATGCGGTGAAGATCAGCGCCTACTTCGCGTCGGTCGAGATCGATGTCGTTCCGGTCGACACGCACGTCTCCATAGCGATCGCGGCCTATGATCCAAAGACGGATATTTCGGATCGGTTGCCGCGGCCGTCACCTCCGAAGCCGAGGACTTTGAAACTCTGGATCGAGAAGGTGCGCGCGAATCGACGCGACGACATCGTGTCACCGCAGGTGAAGGTCTCCGCGAACTACGCGTCGCCAATGATGGCGAAGGCCCGCGCGCGCGCGGAGGGCTACGACGAGATCATCCTCGTCGATGAGGACGGACATCTTGCCGAGGGCCCGACGACGAACCTCTTCCTGGTCGACGCCGAGGGCAATCTGCTGACTCCACCGAGCGAGAAGGTTCTCCACGGCGTCACGCGAAGCACCATCATCGAACTCGCAAAAGCCGAATCGATCCCAGTCCGTGAATCGCAGCTCAAGCCGGACGCCTT
>JAQBEG010000531.1:0-7868 GCA_032123985.1 Deltaproteobacteria bacterium | reverse complement strand
ACGGCCCGGCTGGGAAGTATCCGCTCCTCACCATGGGGCCGGACTACGACGAGCACATCCCCATGACCTTCACCGCCTTTGGGCCGAACTCACTGGCACTCGGCGGGCGCGCGTTCGACGCCGTGGTGCTTCATACTTTCTTTACCGACGAGACGACGGCTCGCTGCGTGAGCGCCGTGAAGAAGGCGGCCGAAGAAGCCGGTCGGGATCCGGCGTCCGTACGGGTCTGGTCGTGCTTCGCGACTATCGGCGATCATATTCCAGAGGACGTGCGGCTCAAGAAGACGGTGGGTCGAATGGCGACCTACTTGCAGGGGTATGGAGATCTGATGGTGAAGACGAACGAATGGGACCCGGACGTGCTGCGCCGCTTCCGGGAAGACACGCTCGTTGCTGGCTTTCGCGGGGCGCTCGATACGACCGGGACGACCGAAGAGCTCGAACATGTGGCGACGCTGATTCCCGAAGAATGGCTGGCGCCTGCGGCCACTGGAAGCGCCGAACAATGCGCGGGCAAGGTCCAGGCGCAGTTCGATCTGGGCTGCGACGGCGTCATCCTTCACGGTGCAAGCCCCGCAGACCTCGAACCGATCGTCGAGGCCTACCGTAAAGTACGGCCGGCGGGGCAGTTCGACGCATTGGCCGCCAACCCGGCGGGACAGTAGGTCCTGTTGAGCAAATTGCTCGCGGCGACAAAATGATCTCGGCCATGGATGGCGCGGCGCCACGCGCGCGATCTGGGCCGTGAGGACCCTTTAGGATAGGCGGTGGTCCAAACGTGGGCTGTGTGGGCACGCGTGGTGTGCAATCGTTCTGCAAGCGACTGAGTAATCAACAGGAGATCCGCATGGCCAAGATCATTGGAAACCTCGTTCCCGAAGACGATTTCACGCACGAACTCGGTCCCGAGTCGAACTTCAACGAGAGCATGTATTTCAACTTCTTTGATCCGGAGCAGTCGATCGGCGGATTCGTCCGTCTCGGCAACCGCGCGAATGAAGGTCAGGCGGAGATGACCGTATGTATCTACCTCCAGGACGGGCGCGTACTCTTTGCCTTCAAGCGTGCCGAAATTTCGAATAATGACGCATTCAATGCGGGCGGATTGCGATTCGAGGTAGTCGAGGCGAGTGAAAAGCTGCGAACCGTCTACGAGGGGGGCGTGATCGAGCTCGACAATCCGAAGGATCTGAGTGATCCCAGTCATGCCTTCAGAAACAGCCCGAAGCGAAGGATCTCTCTCGATTTGATGCATCAGGCTTGCGGCCCAATGTACGGGGATTCCAAAGACAAGAAGGAATCGGGCCGAAGCGCAGAGAACCAGTTCGCCAAGGCGCATTACGAGCAGCACATGCACGTCACGGGCACGATCGACCTCGGCGAAGAACAAGTCGAAATCTCCGGTTATGGATTGCGCGACCACTCCTGGGGACCGCGCTATTGGCAGGCGATCGAGCGCTACGAATGGTTGACGATGAACTTCGGACCGGACCTTGGTGCCATGGTGAGCGTCATTCAAATCGCGGGGGAAGAGCCGCGACAAGGGGGCGTAATCATTCGAGACGGCGTCCTGATCCCGATCAAGCACGTGACGATCGAGGCCGAATACGAAGACAACGGGCTCTACCATCGGTCGCTCGTCGCGAAGATCGAGACGAAGGATGGCGAGACGCTCGAGATCAGCGGAGACGTGCGAGGATTCATTCCACTGCGCAACCGTCGCGAAGGCTTGACGACGCATATCGGTGAGGGCATGACGGAGTGGACCCTCGATGATCGCAAGGGCTATGGACTGTCGGAGTTCCTGCGCCAGGTATGAGTGATGTGATGTTCGACGAGAATATTCACAGAGAGATCATTGCCGCAGGCGATCTGAAGTTCGAAGTGTTGTGCGCGGGTGACCCCGAGAGTTCCCGCCTTGCGCTTTGTCTGCACGGCTTTCCCGAGCACGCCCATTCATGGCGCCTGCAGATGCCGCTGCTGGCCCGGCTCGGCTACCGCGTTTGGGCGCCCAATCAGCGCGGCTACGGAAACACGCGGCCCCGCCCGAAGAACAAGGCCTACTACCATCGCGATCGTCTACTCGAGGACGTTGCCGCCCTGATCGATGCGAGTGGAGCGAATGAAGTGACTTTGATCGGTCACGACTGGGGCGGCGCGCTTGCATGGCTCTTTGCCTTGCGAGCCGTGCGTCCCTTGGAGCGATTGGTGGTGATGAACCTTCCTCACCCCGCACGCTTCTACGAGCATCTGCTGAACGACCGCGCGCAGCAGAAACGATCGCGCTATGAGCGCCTCTTCCAGATTCCGTGGCTCCCGGATTGGTTGCTCTCGCGAAATCATGCTTCCGCGATTGGCCGAATGTTTAGCGAGGGGCTCACGCGCTCGGGCGCCATGGCCGACGCAGACGTGCGCGTCTTTCGCGAGAACGCGGCGGCCAGGGGTGCCATGACGGCCATGCTCAACTGGTATAGAGCCAATCCCTTTCGCGAGGCCTTTGCCGGCGAGTTCGCCGTGCTCGAGACGCCGACGCTCATGATCTGGGGGGTCAACGACATCGCGCTCGGGCAGGAGATGACAATCGGGACCGACGAGATCGTTCGGGATTTCACACTTCGCTACCTCGATGCCTCCCATTCGGTCCAACAAGACGCCCCAGACGAGACGAACGCGATTCTCGAGGCGTGGCTCACCGGTCGAGCGGTTCCAGAGTTTCTCGTGCCCAACTCCGATGCTGCGCGTTGATGTGCTCGCGCGCTGCCAGTGCGTGAACGCCCAGCACCTCGATTCTGAGCGAATAGCCCATCTGGATCGAGCGAAATCATCATTTTGCAATCTCGGCATTCCGATACGTTGTTCAGGGTTGGGCCGGACCGGTCCGGTGAATACGAACGAGGTGGATATGGGCAAAGTCATGATAGGTTTGATGGTGGTCGTGGGACTCTGGGTCGGAATGGAGTTCTTCAGCAAGGGGCCGAGTCGTGCATTCAACGGTGCTTTCGCGGGCTGGTCTGGATCCGAGAAGGCCGAAGTCGACACTCGCTCGACAGCACAACGTGCGGGCGATAGGGTCAGCCGATCACAGGCCGAGGCGGAAGCACGTCGCGCGAGGATGCTTGGGGAGTAGCTGCGGCGGCTGCGATTATCCCTTGAGCCGAGCAATCACCTCCGCGGCCAACGAGTCATCCGCCGGATCCTCGGGGATCGGAAAGGTGATCCGCGTACTGAGTTCCGCATAGCGTTTCCTGTACACCTCAGCGATTTCGTCGTAAGTGCCCCGCGGCACAAACTTCTCCAGCATGTCATCGGTCATGATGGTGGGCATGTCCTGCCAGTTGCCAGAGCGGGTCAAGTCCAGCAGTTGCTGGCCCTTGTCCTGCCAACCGAATAGTTCGAGGCTCGGCCAATAGGCGGGTGTGGAATAGAGGAAGCCCAGCAGAGTGCGCTGCTTCTCCCACTCGGCGGCGACGATCCGCTCGGTTTTCCCAGTCGCGCACAAGGGACCCAGGATCAGCTTGAAGTCCTTGCCATCCCGGCCGGCCTTTACGAAGCCTGCCCGTAGCCTGGGTAGGCACACGTCGCGTATATACTCGGCCGCCGTGTTAGTGGGATGGGTAATCATGCCGTCGGCTATGCGGCCCACCATCCTGGTCATGTCTGGACCCACTGCGCCACACAGGATGGGGATCTCTGGGTGAGCAATCGGACCGGGATTGAAGAAAGGCTGCAGCTTGGTGAATCGATAGTGCTCACCTTCGAAGGTCAGGCGCTCGCCCGTCTGAAAGCTGTGAAAGATCGCTTTGAGCGATTGGACATATTCCCGTAGTTGCGGGACCGGGGAATCCCAGCGGGCCGAATAGCGTTGTTCGATATTGGATTTGATCTGGGTCCCCAGGCCCAGCTCGAAACGTCCCCCCGACATTTCTTGCAGGTCCCAGGCAGCGACGGCGACCGTCATGGGACTCCGGGGAAATGCCAAGAGAACTCCGGTGCCCACGATCAGCCTTTGTGTCGCTTGAAGAGCCATCGCCGACAACAAGAGGCCATCATGAATGGCATCCGGCACCAGCAGGCCGTCGAAGCCCATGGCTTCGGCTCGGGCGGCATGGACGCCGATTTTCCCTGGTCCCATCGTTTCCGGGGTCGCTGCAAATACCTGGAACATGCTTGCACTCTCGCCCTTTGCGATCTCAGGCGCTGTCCTCTACTTCGCGTGGCACTGGTTCGGCGCGCCGGAATCCCAGGCGCGAGCGCAGCCAGTCCACGCCATCGTCGAGCACCAGGTAGAAGACCGGCACCACGAGCAGCGTAAGAACGGTCGAGGAGAACATGCCAGCCGCGGTCGCGACCCCCATCGGGGCGCGTGTCTCCGAACCGGGGCCGAGACCGATAGCCGCGGGTAGCACGCCGAAGATCATCGAGATGGCCGTCATCAGCACGGGCCGCATTCGCACCGGCGCCGCGGTACGCATCGCTTCTACTTTGTGCATGCCGCGCGCGCGCAGCTGGTTCGCGTAGTCGACGAGCAGGATCGAGTTCTTCGTCACCAGACCGAAGAGCAGGATGATCCCAATCAGGCTGAAGAGATTGATCGTCATTCCGACTTTGCCCGTGAGGCTCATCAGGTAGAGCCCACTCATCGCGCCCACCATCGCGAGCGGCAGCGCCAGCATTACGGTGAGCGGATGTACAAAGCTCTCGAATTGCACGGCGAGCACCATGTAGATGACGATGATTGCCAGTACGAGCATCAGCGTAAACTGCTGAGCACTCTCCGCCATCGATTCCGCGTTTCCGCCGAGTGCCAGTGTCACCCCTTCCGGCAAATCGGCCGCGATGACACGCGCGTCTTCCATGGCCTCGCCGAGGGGCTTGCCCTGCAGATTCGCCCGCACTTCCACGGAGCGCTGTCGCCCCGTTCTCGTGATGGTCGCCGGTGCAGCGCCCTCGTGAACATCCACCAGATTGCGCAGCTCGACGACACTGCCGTCGCGGCTCCGTACGTAGAGTTGGCCGATCGTCTCGGGCGCATCGCGGGCATCGGCCTCCAGGCGCACGCGAATGTCATAGCCGCGTCCTTCTTCCTTGTATGTTCCGATGTCGAGACCGCCGATGGCCGACTGCACGACCATGGCGACGGAGGCGGCGTCAACGCCCAATGCGGCGGCCTTCTCGCGATTAGGCACGACGCGAATCTCGGGGAGACCCATCTTCAGGCTCTTGTCGAGGTCGGTATAGCCTCCACTCGCCCTCAACTTTGCAATCGCCTCGTCCGCGAGTCGCTCGAGTTGGGCGAGCGACAGGCTGCCGCGGATGTCGAAGGAAAAATCGTGATCGCCCCCGGAGCCCATCTGCTGGAGGCCTGAGAGAGATACCTTGTTGTCGGGCAGCGTGTCGAGGAAGGCCCGCGTGTCTGCGAAGAGTTCGTGAGCGGAACGGTCGCGCTCCGCGCGCGGTTTGAGGATCGCGAAGAGAAGCCCCATGTTGGGGGTGGCGGGGCCGTCGGGACCGGAAATCCCGATGCCGCCGAAGGCGCTCTGAACGTCGGGTTGCTCTAGCACCCAGTCTTCGACCTGGCGCATGTACTCGCGCGAGGCAGTGATAGTGCTGCCCGGAGGTAGCTCGAAGCGGATGATCATTCGTCCCTGGTCCGAGGGCGGGAACATTTCGCTGCCCAACGCGGAGCCCAGCCCGCAGCTGCCCAGCATCGTCAGAAGCGCAAACCCCATCGTCAATGCCCGATGACCGAGTGTCCAATCGAGTGCTCGGCGATAGGCGTGCTCCAGGGCCTCGAAGCCCATCTCGAGACGATGGTAGATGCTGCCGTGTTCTCGCTCGCGCGGCGGAGGCATGCGCGCAGCGAGCATCGGTGTGAGTGTGAGCGCCACGAATAGCGAGATCATCACCGCGGCCGCCACGGTCCCCCCGAATTCACGCAAGAAGTTGCCCACGATGCCGGTCGCAAAGATGACGGGCAGGAAGACCACTGCGATCGAGACGGTTGCCGCAGTGGCCGCAAAGGCGATTTCCTTGGTGCCGTTGGAAGCCGCCTCGAAGGCTTCCTCGCCCAATTCCCGATGGCGCTCGATGTTTTCGAGGACCACGATCGCATCGTCGATCACGACCCCGACTGCGAGCGCGAGGGCGAGCAGCGTCATCACGTTCAGCGTAAAGCCGAAGAGCCACATGGCGCCGAAGGCGCCGATCAGGGAGAGCGGGATGGCCGCACCCACGATCATTGTTGGCCGCCATCGGCGCAGAAAGACGAAGACCGTGAGCGTCGCCAGGATGGCGCCGAGCACGAGGGCGAACTGGGTTTCCGCGACCGCCTCGCGAATCGGCAGCGAGAAGTCGATCAAGCCCTCGGCACGCCCGAAGGCGATCCCAGTCGGTGCCGTCGCATTCAATTGATCCAGGCGTTCGTAGACCTGGTCCGCAATCGCGACGGTATTACCGCCCGGCTGTTTGAGCACTCCGACGCCGACGCTCGGGCCCTTGTTGAAATAGGCATAGACACGCGGGTCTTCTGATCCGTCCTCGACTCGCGCAACGTCTTCGAGTCGCACGGCCGCGCCATCGACGTAGGCGACGATCAAGCGCTGCATGTCGTCTATAGAGTCAAATTCGGCATCCGTGGTGACCGAGTATTCGATGCGCTGTCCCTCGATGCGTCCACCGGGAATCTCCACATGCTCGCGCTGCAAGGCCGCCACGACGTCAGTCGGGGAAAGTCCGCGGGCGCGCAACGAAGCGCCGTCAATCCAGATGCGGATGTTGCGATCGCGGCGGCCGAACATGTCGACGGCCCCGACGCCGGGGATCGTCTGCATGTTGGGCTTGACGACGAGGCGAGTGTACTCGCTCGTGTCGACGACCGAGCGCTCGGTGATGAGCGGAATCCAGACGATCGGGAAATTCGAGGTGTCGACCTTCGCGACCACCGGCGGCTCGAGGTCGACAGGCAACTCGCCGCGCGCCAGCGAGAGCTTGTCGCGCACATCCTGGGCGGCGACGTCGATGTCTATCTGCAGCTCGAACTCGATCCGGACCTGGCTGATTCCGTGCAGCGTGAGGGAGCTGATCTTGCGTAGCCCGGGAACCGTGTTGAGGTATTCCTCCAGGACGTCGGTGACGTCCTCCTCCATGACTTCCGGGCTGGCTCCTTCCATCTGGGCCGTGACAGTGACGACCGGGAACTCCATGTTCGGAAACTGATCGACGCCGAGGCGCACATAGCCAAGCGCACCAATCAGGACGATGGCTGCGGTCATCATCCATGTCATGACCGGCCGCTTGATCGAGAGATCGGAGAGCGTCACTGAAGCTCGGCCCCCGGCTCGTCGGTGACCGCAAGGTTGGCCGGCGAGAAGGGTTTGTCGCGCCGTTGTGTACGCACGAGCAGTCCGTCGAGGAGCCGGGCCTGACCGCTGGTGACTACCCATTCACCCGCCTCGATGCCCGATTCGATCTCGACTGCACCGCGTTGGTGCATGCCGATGAGCACTTCGTTCTGGTGCACGCGGCCGTCCTCGTCGACCGTGAAGACGATCGGACCTAACGCTCGCTGCATTACGGACTCTTCGGGGATCATGACTACGTCCGAGCGACGCGCCACGCCGATGTCGACCCAGGCGAAGAGGCCGGGTCGCAACGTGCCGTCTGGATTGGCGAGTCTGGCTTCGACACGCAGGGTCCGCGTGCGAGGATCGATGATTGGTGAGACCATGCTGATGCGCGCTTCGAAGACACGGTCCGGTTGCGGCGCGACGCGTACGCTGACCGGCTGGTCCAGCGTGACACGCCCGGAGTCGCGTTCCGGGAGGTGGAACTCGACCTCGACGGGATCCATCGCGACGAGGTCGTAGAGC
>JAQBEG010000530.1:0-3554 GCA_032123985.1 Deltaproteobacteria bacterium | reverse complement strand
GCGGCGGCACCGGTATGGGTCGAGAACTCGCTCGACAGCTCGCAGCGGCCGGCTGTCACGTCGCGATGTGTGACGTTTCGGAAGAGAACATGGCGCAGACCAAGGCGCTCTGTGAGGACGATGCGGCTGGCGACGTACGGATCACGACGCATCTCGCGGATGTCTCCGACGAGAAACAAGTCCTGGCGTTTCGGGACGAGGTCATGCGAGACCAGAATACCGATTGCGTCAATCTGGTTTTCAACAACGCTGGAATTGGCGGCGCTGGCAGCCTGATCAATGACGATCGAGAGTCCTGGGAAAAGACATTCGGGGTCTGCTGGTACGGGGTGTACTACGGGACGCGTGCGTTTCTTCCTCTCCTCATCGCATCAGAGGAGGGTCATCTCATCAACACCAGCAGTGTGAACGGATTCTGGGCTTCGATTGGCCCCGATTCGCCCCATACAGCGTACAGCGCGGCCAAATTTGCAGTGAAGGGTTTTACGGAAGCCCTGATCAACGATTGTCGATTGAATGCGCCGCATGTCAACGTGTCGGTCGTGATGCCCGGTCATATTGGCACGTCGATCGTGATCAACTCGGGTCGTATGCTCGGTAGCGATCCGAAAGAAATGTCGGACGAAGATCTCGCCGAGGCACGCGAGAATCTGTTGGGCCGCGGATTGGATGTCGCAAACGCGACGAACGAACAGATTCGTCAAGCGCTCGTCATGATGGGGGAAATGTTTCGGGACGCGGCACCGATGACGGCCGCCGATGCTGCCAAGGTCATCCTCGACGGCGTGCGCGAGCGGCGCTGGAGGATTCTCGTCGGCGAAGACGCGGTCGTCCTCGATCGGATGGTTCGAGAGGATCCTGAAAGCGTGTACGGACATGAATTCATGGAGCGATTCGTCGCCTCCACGAATTGGGCGCTCGGGAATCTCGCTGGCTAGCGGTCGAGTACGTCCGCGGCGACCAGCTCTTCGAGATACGGAGTGTCCCACCACGAGAGCTGAAGATGTTTGGCCCTGCGGAAGAACAGCTGCTGGTCGTATTCGATCGTGAAGGCGACTCCGCCCCAGATCTGAGCGCAGACCCTCGTTGTCTCACGGTACGTCTCGCAGCAAAAAAGCTTGGCCATCGGCGCGAAGCGCGCAATAGAACGGCCCTGGGCGTGGTTCCAGGCCGCTTGTTGTACGAGCACGCGCCCCCCGTCGATTGCGGTCGATGCATCGGCCATGTAGTGCGCGAGTGCCTGGAACGCGCCGAGCGGTTTGTCGAACTGGACGCGTTCCTTGGCGTACTCCACCGTCTCCCTGAGACAGCGATCCGCCCCACCGATCGCCGAAGCGGCGAGCAGGATGATTCCCTGGTGCATGACTTCGTTCCAGGTGGCCCAGCCGGAACCGGCCGCGCCAATGCGGTCCTGGGCCGCGACGCGGACGCGATCGAAGTCGACTTGATAATGCGGCTCGCGCCCCTGGGAGAGCAGCTGTTTTCGTTCGATGCCATTGGCACCGGGGTCCACCAGGAAGAGATCGACACCCGCATCCGTGCGAGCCAGCACGATCAAACGCGTTGCTGAACTCGCAAAGGGCACAGAACGCTTGCGACCAGACAGTACGAACCCATCCCCGTCGGGCTCGGCGCGTAGTGACACGCCCGCTTCGCCACAGCCACGTTCGGGCTCGAGCCACGCCGGAGTGAGGATCGCGTCGCCGCTTGCAATCCGGCCTAGCCACTCGGTCTTCTGTGCGTCGCTGCCGGATTTCAATAGAACGCCGGCGCTCATGACACACGATACGAAATGAGGAACTGGCGCCATCGCGCGACCGAGTTCTTCGTACACGAGCGCGCCTTCGACGAGGGTCTGGCCGCCGCCACCGTAGCTCTCTGGAATGAGGAGCCCGTTCAGTCCGAGTTCGCTCATCTGCTTCCAGAGCGTGTCCGGGTAGCCTTTCGGGTCGTCTTCCATCGTGCGAACGACGTCGACAGCCGAATGCTCTTCGAGCATTCGGCGCGTCATGTCGACGATCATCTGCTGTTCTTCGGTGAAGTCGAGATCCATTTCGAGTCTCCTAGAAATTCTTCGGCAAGCCGAGGTGGCGCCGGGCGATGATGTTCTTCTGGATCTCCGATGAACCACCGCCAACCGTTTCGTTCATCGTGGCCCGATAGGCACCTTCGAATCGACCAAGGACCGGGGCCTCGTCCTGGCCTTCCATGATCGTTCCTTCGTGACCCTGGATATCGAGGGCGTCCTTGCAGACGCGCTGCGAAAGGGTGGTGGTAAAGAGTTTGTATTGAGACGATTCGACCGTCGGGGTTTTGCCACCGCTCTTGGCCGCGCAAACGAATCGTGTACTCAGTCCCATCGCAACGGCCGTGTCCGTCACGATGTGGGCAATGGTGCGACGAACGTTCGGGTCGTCCTTGCGCGGTTTGTCGTCACACTTGGCTTGCTTTACCCAGTTGACGAGAGCTTCGCTCCGATTGCTGATCGGAGAGAGCGTGAACATTGTGAAGCGCTCGAGATCGAGGGCCTCGGCGATCATGGCAAAGCCATTGCCGCGCTTTCCAACCAGATAGTCGTCGGGCACGAATACGTCTTCGAAGAACACCTGGTTGGTCGTGTCCTTTCCGATCGTCGGCAAACTCTGTATTTCGAGACCCGGATGATTCATCGGGATCAGAAAGAGCGAGAGGCCATCGTGCTTCGGCTTGTCCGGATCCGTCCGTGCGCCGACCCAATACCAGTCGGCGAAATGTGCAGACGTCGTCCACATCTTCTGACCGTTGAGGTTCCAACCGCCGTCGACCTTCTCCGCCTTCAGCTGCATGTTGGCGGCATCGGAACCGGCCTGTGGTTCGGAATAGCCGACCGCAAACTCGACCTCGGCGTTGAGTATCTGGGGAAGAAATTCCTTCTTCAGCGTCTCGTTGCCATGACGAATCAGTGTCTTGCCGATGATGCCGACACCCTTTCCGATCTGTGGCGCCGCGTGCCGCGCGAGCGCTTCGTTCAGGATGTACTCGTAAACGCCCTCTATCTCCTGGCCGCCATATTTCTTGGGCCAGGACATACCGAGCCAATTCTTGGCCGCCAACTTCTTCATGAAGGCGCGCCGTTCGGGCGTATCGGAGAGCTGCGTGAAATTCTCTCGGTGATGATCCATCACGACGGGATCATGGTTTTCGACAAGCCAGGCTTCCACCTCGTCGGCGAAGGCTTGTTCTTCAGGTGAGAAATCGAAATTCATCGGGAATGCTCCAACAACGCTCGGGTCTGACGTGAGCCGGCAGAAGCATATACGATACGGAGCGTCTTGTATAGGGCGAATTCCAGCCCTGAACAGCGCCTCAGGCGACCTAGACGGCTCGATCGGTCGACAACCCGATTGCTGAGAGAACCGCCTCCGCCTCCGTGATGCCCTGGGTTCGCTCCGACCGGAGGCCAGCGGCGCGTGCACCATCGACGTTGATCTGGTTGTCGTCCAGAAACAGGATTCGTTCCGGCGGGCAACCGAGTGAATCGACAACGTATTCGAAGACGTCGCGGTCTGGCTTCA
>JAQBEG010000529.1:0-3823 GCA_032123985.1 Deltaproteobacteria bacterium | reverse complement strand
CCCGGGTTCGATTCCCGGCGCCTCCACCACATTGATGTCCACGGAGATCCAAAACCGTCCTAGGACGGCCTTTTTTCTTTTGAATTCTGGATAGTTAGCGCCTTCTGTGATTCATTGGGGTCCAATGAGATTCGCGGAAATCTGGGGGCACCTGGGGGCAACTCGGGATTCCCGCATTGGAGTTGCCCCCAAGATGCCGTTGACTGCAACAGCCATCCGCAATGCCAAGCCCGGCGCCAAGACCCGACGGATGTTCGACGGTCAGGGCCTGTATCTCGAAGTCGCCCCGAGCGGCGGTAAGTGGTGGAGGTTCAAGTTCCGTTTTCGGGGCAAGGAGAAGCGGCTGTCACTGGGCGTCTATCCCGAGATCTCGCTGAAGGCCGCGAGAGATCAGCGCGATGAGGCTCGCAAGTTGCTCGCGGGCGGCGGGAATAGGAAAAACAAGCCGCGTTTTCCGCTGTCAACCCACTTTAGAAATGTCGGGTTCTCCGCAAAGTAGAAATGTCGGGTTGTTGTGATCGGCCGACTTCTCCGGGAGGGGCGGAGCCCCGACTGGAGAACTCGGCCGAAGGCCGTTCAAGGCGTCGCAACGGGTGCATCGGCCCGTTCACGAACCTTCCGAATTCGTTCCTTCTTCCGGTTCCGAACACGCGGACTCGCGAGCGCTTCCTCGTCTCGCTTTCGTTGATCGACCTGGATTGTGGCGAGCACGGCGCCGAGCCGCTTGTTGGCCACAATGTCGCCCTGTGAAACTCGCCGTTGTTCTTCGAAGACGGTGAAGGGCAAAGGGCGACCGTCGTATCGAAGCTCGACGTGGCCATTGAAATACTCGTGGACACGGCAGCGTCGGCCCCGAAGCTCGAGCGTCTCGGGACCCGGCTCGATCAAATAGCGTCCGCCTTGAAATTGAACGGTCAGTTCCTTCGAGATCTTCCGATCCTCCTGCCAGGTAAAGATCTTTTCCAGATCCTCGTCTTTTCGAACGGGGCGATGAGCGTCGTGATCGCTCATTGGATCTCTTCCGAATCGAATGTTGTACGCGTCGACGAACGCTGGTGCGGCCTCGTTGGCTGCTTCGATCGACGAAATAGACGCTAGGCGAAGCTCTTTTACGAGCCGGTCCTGGAGCGTCAGATGAGCACGCTCGACGCGCCCCTTGGCCTGCGGCGTATTGGCGCAGATGATGTCGATGTTGAGTTCCGACAACGCACGCCCGAACTGTGTCACGCCGCCGTTCTGGCGCACCTGCGAGTTCGTGACCCGAAAGACGCTTGCCTGATCGCTGTAGAATGCGACGGGCTTGCCGTGGCGGTCGAGATAGGATCGGGTCGCTTCGAAGTAGTCGAAGGTCGACTCGGATTCTACGAAGCGCAGCTCCATCAGTCGGCTCGTCGCATCATCCACGTAGACGAGCAGCGTGCACCGTGGAGCTCGGTCCTCGAACCACTCGTGGTCGCAGCCGTCGATCTGAATCAGCTCGCCCACGCACGATCGACGATGTCTCGGCTGGTGGACGCGACGCGTCCGCTGAGAGCGGGGAACCCAAATCTCGGCTTCGACCATCCATCGACGGAGGGTCTCGACGGAGACCTCAAGGCCATGGCGCTCGCGGAGCTTCTCGGCGGCCAAGGTCGGGCCGAAGTCGACGTAGTGGGCGAGCACGAGCGACAAGGCGTGCTCACGCAACGAGTCAGGGAGCTTCCGGTTGCTCGACCGGCCACGCTTCTTCGATACGAGGCCATCGGGGCCTTCGAGGCGAAGCTTCTGGCACAGGCGTTCGACTTGTCGAAGGCCTAGGCCCAGCTGCTCAGCGGCCTTCGCCTGGGTCAGCCGACGTTCCAGCACACGGCCCAGAATCTCCAACCGGTTCAGTTCTCTGCGGCTCATCGTCAGGGTTCCTCGCTCGTCCATGTCGGCCTCCCAGCCCGACACGGTGGGGCGAAGAACCCGACATTTCTAATGGTGAGAAACCCGACATTTCTATATTGCTCCTACAACCGCACCACCGATAAGATATATTATGACAAGTAGAATATCCGTGATCACGAGACGAAGGAAATGACGGGGTTTAAACGGGAGGTCTTTGAATCGCGCCTGAAAATGCATCGCGATGGCGGCATGCCCCAGCGAGACCTTCACAGAGTACTGATGAGCTGTCTGCTGCATCGAACCGACAGGATCGACCTCGTGGCGAATCCGGTCGAGCCAGCGCGTTTCCGGCCTTCGAACGATCAGCGCCGAGAATGAGCCATTTGTTCGCTGGATGTGGAAAACGTCCCATACGAATGGCGATGTCCGAGATTTGGCTTGAAGTCTGACTGACTGGTAGGTAGGCTAAAAATCATGGCCCCTACAGCCCCCTCCATCAGCCAAGGCTCCGCTCGCGCTCGAGAGATCCTTGGCGTGACGATCGACGTTTTCGGTGAGGCGGGATACGCCGGCGCGCGAATCGACGAGGTGGCACAGCGGGTCGGCATCCGAAGGCCCTCGGTTCTCTACCATTTTCCGGACAAACTATCGCTGTACTCCGCAGCGATCAGCGATGTCGTAACGGACATCGTCGATCGAGTTCTGGCGACCGAGGATCAACCGGGTGACCGTCTCGAGGCCATCGCAGATACCTGGGTCGATTTCGTGATCGCACGTCCGAATGCCGCCCGCCTACTGCTGCGCCAGATGATCGATGCCGATCCGGTTCCGATTCAGAGTACCGAGGTGCCGGTTCGCGAATTGCTCAGGTCGATTCAGTCTGCGATCGACGATCGAGTCGATGCGAATTTCGAAAAATCTATTGATGCAACTGAGTTTGTGCTGATTCTCTCGAGTACTTCATTAGTCTGGGTGGCCAGCCGGAGCGCGGTCGAGGGAGCGCTCGGACTCGACACGCTTTCGCCGGAGGCCGTCCAACGGCATCGCCGGCTTCTCCATGCGCTGACCCGCCAGCTGATCGCGGCGGCGAGCGAAGCGATTGATGGGAGTTCGGAGCAAGGAAATTCGAGCGCCGCGCTCAGCCTGAAGAAACCTTCTCTTTCAGCCGCACCGGGAAAGCGATGATGATTCCGATGGGAGATGCGAGACGTGCATTGCGGCGGATATGCTCGCTGACGATGCTCTGCGGCCTGTTGGGCGTATTTTCGTTGACTTTGAGTTGGTCGAGTTCGGCGGCTGAGATGACCGATTCTGTTTTGATCAACCTGTCCTCCTACGAGGGTCATTGGCGGCGAATCGACGACGGTGAAGCCGATGCGGCTCGCCTCTCTTCGATCGATCGAGCCATCGACAAATTGTCCTGGATCGTGCGTACCATGGCCGCCGGTGTACTTCGAAAGACGACGACGCCTCCGCCCGAAATGGAGTTCGTCTGGGACGGAGAACGACTCCATCAGGGCTTGCAGGGACACGACATGGCTAGTTCTCGCCCCGTCCTACTCGACGGAAAACTACGGTCCGGCGAGGACATGCGGGGCGTTCCGTTTTCATGGGTGTGGGCCTGGACGGACGTGGGTCTTAGGGTCAATTGGGAACAACATCAGGCCCGCGGAAACAATGTTTATCGGATCGACGAACACGACGGTCGTACGCTGGTCGTCGAACACACGATCAACGTGACGGCGATTTCGAACATCAAACCGATTGTGTACCTGTCGCGATTCAGTCGCATGGAAGCCCCCCGGCAAATGGCTGCCGGCCGAAGCGATGCCGATCAAGGGCGCTCCGAGTGAGATGGCCTGGTTGCTGGGCTCGGTGTTTTTGATCGTGGCCCCCCAACCCCCCCCCCCCCCGGGGGGGGTGGGGAAAGGGGGGGGGTTGGGAAAAGGTTTTT
>JAQBEG010000528.1:0-4411 GCA_032123985.1 Deltaproteobacteria bacterium | reverse complement strand
GGTTGCGGCGCTAGGGGATCTGGAACTCGAGGGCGAGCTCTTTGACGAGAGTTTCTTCGTCTACCACGAGGACACTGATCTGTGTTGGCGTGCGCGGCGATTCGGCTGGCAGATTCTGTATGAGCCGCGCGCGGTCGGCGTGCACGTCCGCCATTGGCAGCGCACTCGGCGTGCCGAGATTGCGACGTCGACGCGACGGCACTCCTTCAAGAACCACTATCTACAACTCGTCAAGAACGAGACCCTGGGGCATGGCCTGCGCAATCTTCCGTGGCTGCTTGGCTGGGAGATTCTGCGCTTTGGTTTTGTCGTACTACGGGATCGGCCAATGTTAGGGGCGTACGCCGAGGCCTGGCGCGCATTGCCAGAGGCAAAACGCAAGCGCGCCCTCGTGCAATCGAGGGCGCGGCGTTCAGCTATTCCCGCTCTTTCCGATACCTGATGAACGGGTATTCACGTTGGAAGCTTCGCTGGGCGTAGGATCCGTTTCGACGTCTTCGGTGACCGTAATCCTTTCAATCTCGCAGCAGCTGCACTCCTGTTAAACCCACCCCGAGAGGACGCGGATCGCGCCCCGCGCCGACCTCCAGCGGTGAACGCAACGATTCGTTTTGGATTTCCACGATCAGGAGCTGGTCGTGCCCGCTCGCCGACCGTGCGCTGCTATCCGAGAGGGGGATGTAGACCGCCTCGTCCCAACCATCGACCGTTACGTCGAGCGGAGGCGCTGCCCCAACGCGAACGGTGATCTGCACGGATGGCTGTTCTTGCGCGATGAACCCTCGCAGTCCGAGCAGAAGGGTCTCCCCATCCCGGATGGGCCGATCCGCGACGACGACCAGGCGCGCGATCTGCGACGCGCTCCAGACATGAGTGCGCTCAACCCCATACCATCCTTCCATCAAGTGGAAGCGAACGGTGGATTGAGTCTCCAGAGGGGCGATCGAGAGTCGACCGGGGCGATCGACGATGGCGCTCAGATCCAGAGTATGGTGGAGAAGCTCGTCTCCAAAGCAGGAGCGCCACTTCGGCAGCAGAACGTTGTAGCCGTCGACCCGTGCAACCTGGTCGCTGCCATCCGAATCCGCAAGGAGGGCCGCGATCGCCGAGTCGTCAGACACGAAATAGAGCGTGTCCTCGTCGAGCCTCGCCTCTGCGATCTGCCTTCCCACGCGATCGTTCAATCGCAGTAGGGCCCCGAGATCCACGCGAGAGAGATAAACGGCATCGGTGGCCTTCCCGTGGTTCGCTGCCAGCGAGGCGACGACCTCGTAGCCCAGGGGCATGTTCGAGGTCGGACATCGTCCGATCGCTTTGCTTCACCAATTTCACGGTCTCGGATTTGAACTCATCCGTGAATCGTCTTCGACTTCTCTTCTTGGCCATTTAAAACTCCCTGAGGAAGAATAGCTTCCTCGGGGTGTCCACTTTTCAGGCCAGGGTCAGAGGATCTCGTAGCGGAATTGATTACATGGTTCGAGACGGAGGGGAGCGCGCCCGTGCGAATCGCCGTGCAGGTGGAGTAGGCCACGCACGTTATGCAGATCGCGGATCCGATTCCCTACCGATCTAGCGGTTGGTCTTCGGGCGTCCGTTTCTCGAAATGGAGCGTGGCGGGCAGGTAGGCGCGTCCCACAAAGTAGGGTTCGGGCCCCGGCACCACCTCGAAGGCGACGGCATGGTCCCACCAGTCGTAGCTGCCCTCCAGGTGGACGCGTCCTGCGTGAAGTGCCGCCGTTACGGTATAGCGATCGGGGCCCAGGTTGATTGGCAATCGAAACTCCGCATCGAAGCCCTCGCCGGATTCGAGGGGGTGAACCTCGTCGTCCAGGTGGTAGGAGTTGGTTCCATAGACGTCATTGCCGAGCCGATCGCGGATGGCCACTCCAACGGTCAAGTCCGCCACGGCCTGAACAGCGTATCCACGCACGCGAATTCGTAAAGGCGAACCCACGGAGAAGCTGCGCAGAGGTTGATCGTCTCCCAGCAATTCGATCGACTCGATCACGACCTGACCATCGCCCGAGCGCGTGACGGAGGCACCGGAGGCCGTCTTTTCCTGTTCGATGTCAAAATTTCCGTCGAGGCGAGCTAAGAGTGCGTTGTAGTAGTCCAGCACCTCCGCCGGGGATCCCTCACGGAGCTTGCGCCCGTCCTCGAGGAGCACGGCCCAGTTGCATAGCGAACGGACCGTCAGCGGGTCGTGGGAGACGAAGACCAGGCAGCTCCCCTCATCCAGGAATCGGCGAATGCGGGCGATGCACTTTTGTTGAAAACGCGCATCTCCCACTGCCAATGCTTCGTCCACGAGCAGTATGTCGGGGCGCACCGCCGTTGCGATGCTGAAGGCGAGTCGCAGGCGCATGCCGGTCGAATAGGTGCGGATCGGCTGTTCCAGATAGCCCGCCAGCTCGGAGAAAACAGTGATCTCGGGCAAAAGCTCCGTGATCTGGTCTGACGACAGGCCCAGCATCTGTCCGGCCGTGAAGACGTTTTCCAGGCCCGTGAGTTCGCCGGAGAAGCGCATGCCCAATTCCAGTGCGGCAACCCGTCCGTTCACCTCGATCATTCCTTCGCTCTGGCGAAGTGTTCCATTCACGAGCCGGAGCAAGGTGCTTTTGCCCGCGCCGTTGCGACCCACGATCGCCAACGCATCGCCCGGTTGAACGTCGAACGAAACGCCTCGGAGTACCCACGTTGGCTCGTGCCGTATTAGGCGCCCGAGGCTCAGCCACTCGGTGAGTCGTGCCGATGGCCGTTCGTAGAGCTTGTAGAACTTGCCGAGGTCGCGGACCCGGATGCGTCCCATCAGAGTTCGTCCACCAGGTCCGGGCTCAGCCGCCGGAATACCAACCATGAAACCCCGGTCACGACCAGTGTGAGGAGCGACAGTGGAATGAGCGTAATCCAGTCGGGCGCCGCTCCTTCGACCAGAACCCGCTGGTAGGCGCCGACCACGTGGCGCATCGGGTTCCAATCCAGCAGTGCCTGCGCCGAGGCGGGTACGATCTCTATGGGATAGACGACGGGCGTCAACCAGAACCAGAATTGAACCGCCACGCCGACGAAAGCCCCCACGTCGCGAATGAATACATTGAGCGTTCCCACCAGGACGGCTAGGCCGAGTCCGAGAACCGTTTGAATCACCAGGAAGGGGAGGGCCGCGAGCACGATGGGGCCGGGCCAGCGGCCCACTAACAGCATGAGTATCAGAAACATGATAATCGGAATTCCGGCATTGATGGCATTGCGGCCGAGTAGCGCGAGGGGCAAGGTGGACCGCGGGAATCGCATCGTTCTCAGCAGGTCGGCATGCTCCAGGAAGAGAGTGCGTCCCTGCAACAACAGTCCGGCAAAAAAGTTCCAGGCCAGGAGACCCGAGCAGAGATAGATGCTGTATGCGAGTCGATCGCCAGTTCCGGGCAACTTCGCCTGTAGTACAGACGAGAAGATCACTACGTAGATTCCGATCTGGACCGCGGGCTCGATCACCAACCAGGCATGGCCCCAGATGGTGCGCGCCGAGCGGTCTCGAAACTCTTGAAATATCAAGCCTCGAATAAAGCTCCGAAAGGACCAGACGGACTGGAGCATTCCCACGCGCGCTACCCCCCCCGCCAGACGGGCGGATGCTTGAAGCTATCTCATAAACTCCTCGGTCTCGACGAGCGCGTCGTTGGGACCATGAGGAGTGAAACCGGATCTATCCGCTGACGTTCAGCCGTCGAGAGAGACTCGGATCTTGCGGGCGAACTTTTCGACCCGCTCCCGTGCGCGCGCTCTCGGGATCTCGCCAGGGGGCAAATTCGTGCTAACTCGGAACATCCGTAGCTCCTCGGGCAGCCGCCAGTTCGAGTTCTCGAACCCTAGCACCGCGCGGATCGCCTCGGTGCAAAAGCCAGGACTGCCTTCGTACCAACTCAGGATCAGGCTCTGCTCGCCGCGCCGCGTCACCACGGTCTCCTCTACTGCCGAGTCGGTCCAGGCCACATCGATCGCGCGGCGGTCTAGAATCCTCCACCCCGCGCCGGGCACGCCGTTCTTTGGAGAAAGGATGCTGCGATCCCGTTTTAGGCGATCGTCTCGCGCCGCCATGACGAGCACCTCGTCTTCTCCCTTCTCGTAACGTCGATATAGATATCGGGAGTAGTAGACCGAGCCGAGGAATTGTTCGTCCTTGGTCTCCTTCTTGGCCTTCCAGCCGTTCCAGTCGATCGGCATGGTGATCGACCAGCGGGGTGTCGCTCCGGCCTGCCACGGATTGACGGCGATCGAGGCTCCCAAGCAGATGATGGCCACAGCCATTAGGCCCCACACTCTTGGCAGCTCAGTGTGTCGTAAGGGAGCCAATTCAGCAGGTGGATTCGAGGCTGGCAGGGGGTAGATCCTCACCAGAAGTTTATCGATGAGC
>JAQBEG010000527.1:0-3116 GCA_032123985.1 Deltaproteobacteria bacterium | reverse complement strand
GTGTTGCGATTTTCGAGCGCCGGATTGAACGAAGTAGAGTTTCTGCCTGCGAGCGACTGTTCTCTTGGTGGCGAGCGCTTCAACCTCGAAGTTCCCGAATCCTGGAAGGAAGCCGCGTGTCTATTGGCGCTGCCCGAGGTTGACTGGGTCTATGATCATGCGGAATGGGAAGATGCTTCTGCGGATCGGCCGAGCGCTCTTTTCGTTTCGAATCTCTATGATCCCGACAGACCGGATGTGATTGAGATCGCAACTGGCGAATGGAGCCCTCCGAAGTTCATTTCAGTCGAGGAGGTCCTCACATCCCCGCCAAAGAGTAGATCTCCCCATGGAGTCTGTAGGATCGCCGCTCAGAGACCTGTCCGCCGCATAGCCGTCCCATGAACCTGAGGGTCTACTGCCGAGCTGGGAGCGGAGATGTCGCCCGCCGGTCTCCCACCCTTCGGGCCTAGGGCGCGCGCGGCTTTTGCTGCCTGGTGGTGAGCGGCGTATTCTCGACGCAGCCTTTTGAACGGAGCCCGTAGGTTATGGGCCGATCCGTTGTACGGCGTGACGGTCGAGGGGACTCCAACCAATGTGGCGCGATTACCTTGCGTTGCCGGTCCCTACTGCTGTCTTCTTGTCTTGCTCAACTCCGAGTGCCGATATCGAACCGCCGGATGGACTTGTCGACAGAAGCTCCTCCGTACTTGCAACTAGCCGGGTTTTCCCGATGTACCCGCAGGCCGCGGTCGAGGCGAGAATAGAGGGACGCGTGGTTGTCGATCTGACGGTGGCCCGAAGTGGCCAAGTAGTTGGTGCGGTCGTTGTCGAATCTGAGCCGCCCGGCGTTTTTGACAAGGCGGTACTCGATGCGGTTTCGCAATGGAGGTACCGGACTCAAACTGAAGGCGAGCCTGACTATCCTGATCCGGTTCGAGTCGCGATTCCATTTCGAATCGGGTCCTAACGAAGGTCCGCTCGGTTAGCCAGCATCCTCCGGAGGCAAAATTCATGATGTTCGCGTTCAAGGTTCTCGTCTCGGCCGTTGTGATCAGCTTCGCATCGTGGCTTTCCGGGCGCTTCCCATCTTCAGCCGGCTTCGTGATCGCTCTACCGATCGCAACGATGCTGGTGCTACCACTATCCTACGCCGAGCATGGCGATGCTGAGAACTCCGTTCTTTTCGCGAAAAGCGTCTTTGTGTCCGTCCCGATCAGTCTTACGTTTTTCATTCCCTTTCTGTTGGCTGAGCGCCTTTCCCTCTCATTCTGGGGCGCGTATTTCGCCGGGTGCCTTGCGTTGCTTCTCGGATTCTTCCTGCATCGCGCAATCGTCAACTCGGTATTCTTGTAGGTAGAGGGCGTGATCCGAGACGACGAAATGCAAGAACAAGCGACATCCAACCCATCGGAAATCGCCGACAGTCTCGCAGAGATGGAGTTTCGGGAACTCGCTCGTTTCGACGACGATTAGGTTCGACCGCGACCGCGACCGCTAACGGGTGGCTGAAATCGATCTGCGATTCTGCGACCGATCGCTAGCTCGGATCGAGTCGCACAAAGTATCTCGTCGGAAACCCGGTCAAGATGCGAAACCCGAGACCCGTGCTGTTGTCGTTCTGGACACGATCGTGCTCCTCGCCGAGGACAGGGGATGCCAGGTAGGCGGCTTCTTTGTCGCCGTACGTGATCTTCACATTGGGATTCTCCAGTGCCTGCTTGTACCAGGCTCGCGGCCAGTGGTTGGCTGCAACATAGATCTCGCCATTGCTCTCGAGGCGGGCCAGAACGCGATCGTGCGTTACTCCATCCTCATCGGAGGTGGTGATGACGAGCGTGCTTTGATTGGCGGGCTGGAAATAGCCAATCATCGATTCAAAGGCGACGACGATTCCCACATAGACGAGCAGCAAGGTGGCGATGATCTTGAAAGCCTTCATGTTGAGACTCCTAGTGGGTTTAGTGCGTATCGATTTTCGGGGGAACGGGGGAACACAGTTCAAGTTTACGCCGTGCCTCTAGCACGCTGCACCAGCGGCAAGTAGATCTGATAGCAAAGATTCATTTCGAAGGACAATGTGAAGATTGGAGCCGGCTGCCATGGCATTCATTCGCACCTGGCCAGTGTGATTTCGTCGGGCGGAATTTCGTCATGGTATGTTCTGGCTCTGGAAGCGGATGATTCGCCGGAGTTCAGAGCCGAGTTCGCGCGTCCTTGGAGAATTCAAGAAAGATGGATGAGAGATCATTTCAATTATCCGTGGAGAGGGCATGATCTCGATCGAACTCGTTCCCCGCTCGAGTGACTCGATCACGGCCGATCTCGCGATCCTTCGCCGCGATTTCTCCGGCATCCGCATGGTCAATATCCCCGACCTGCTTCGGTTCAAGCTTCGAAGTTGGGAGGCCTGCGCGCTTGCGAGCAATGATTTCGATCGCGCCATTCCACATATCAGGGCGATGGATCATTCCGAGAATGCGGCGGGCCGATTGGCTGAGCGACTACGGGCGCTTGGTCTTCGCGAGGCGCTTATTGTCAGGGGAGATCTGCCGCAGGATCTGGCAAGGGCTGTGCACCCGACGACGAGCGCGGAACTCATTCGAGCGCTGAAAGCGGTCGATCCGGATCTTCGTCTCTATGCCGCCTTCGACCCGTATCGACAGGCGCTGCGCTCCGAGCTCGAGTCGGTTCAGGAGAAAATCGCAGCCGGCGCCTCGGGTCTTTTCACTCAGCCGTTTTTTGATCTCCGATTCATGCAGATGTGCGCGGACATCCTCCCCGAGACGGAGATGTTCTGGGGCGTCTCTCCCGTCCTCACTGCGGGGAGTCGACGATATTGGGAGGTGAAGAATCGCGCGGTCTTTCCGTCCGAGTTCGAACCGACCCTCGAATGGAATCGTGCATTCGCCTCTCGGTGTCTCGAGTGGGCCGGCCACGAGAATACGAACCTCTACTTCATGCCGATTCGTGTGAGTCTCGCCGACTATCTAAGCGGATTGCTGTAGGCGAGTCGTGAGCGACCTCTCTCATCTCTCCGCAAGAACCGAAAAGCGTGAAAGCTCCGTACACGGGACCGGTCTGTTCGCACGTGAATCCATTCGCCGAGATGAAGTCGTTGCGGTGAAGGGTGGGTA
>JAQBEG010000526.1:0-3498 GCA_032123985.1 Deltaproteobacteria bacterium | reverse complement strand
CGTCAGCGCCCTGACGCGCACGCTCGCTGTTGAGTTCGGTAAACAGGGCCTGCGCTGTAACGCAGTAAATCCAGGTTCGATACAGACTGCAATGATGGCGCGAGGGCTTTTGCCCGACGATGCTGATCCGAAGCTCGTGATGAGGGCAATGTCGCTGGGCCCTGCCCGCGGCCCGGAGGTCGTTGCGGCCACGATTGCAATGTTGGCGAGTGAAGACGGAATTCATATCAATGGAGAAGAGATTCGAGTGGATGGCGGCACGCTCGCGTGAGTCATGAATTCTCGTTCTGACGCTCGCTGGCACCCTGATCCGCTCGCTCGTCGTGCCGCCGGTTCGCACCGACGAAGACGAGCGATAGCGGCCGCATCCGCTGAGGACGCCTCGGTTTCCCACATCTCCTTGGCGGAGCAGACGCTCTATTTCATATGCAACTCGTGGTAGCCGGATTCGAATGTGCCCGGCAAGCCACGTGTGTTCATCCTGCATATCGGCTTCCCATCTTATGTAGAGAGATGCGATGAAGTCGCAGCGAATGGCTATGGAAGGCTTCGACTTTCCGGCCAACCGATCAAATTTCGAGCTCGCGCAATGATTTCCGTTCGCGTGTCGGAGCGCACAATCCGAAATCTCGCGGCCGTCGATATCTCTCTTGAAGAGGCAATCTTCGATGGCAAGGGAGGCGCTAAGTGGGGCGAATAACGAGGCGAAGGCGCGTACGCTGCAAGTTGTCATGTGAGATCGCTCAGGCGGGTCGCCGACGAATCCCGGGTCGCGTCACAACTTTGTCCGAGGGTGGCCTCGCCGTCCTGACCGATCTGCGATTCGAACAGGGTGATCCGATCCATCTGAAAATAACGTCGGGACTCGGTGGTAAGCCGATCATCGTCTCGGCCATCATCTGGAATGATCGATCTTCGTCTGGCGCCGGTGGCGAGTCGCGACTGCGTCGTTACGGCTGTGTCATTTCGCAACCTTCCCGCCCGTATCTGGCATTGCTCGACTGGCTGGAGCCATCATCAGTCCGGCCTGAACCGGTCTCGGTCCCGGTCGCTGTGCCGCGGCGGCGCGATACCGAGACCGAATCGGCCGAACCGGATCTCCCGCGATCGCGCGACCTCCAGCCGCCGACCAAGCTCGAGCCGGAGGAGACGTTGCCCTACTTCCGGATTCGCATGAAACAGATCGGCGGCCCGCGAACACGAATCCTGACGCTTCGGGCCCGTTCGGCGACCCAGGCAGAGACGCTTGCCCTCCAGGAACTCGCCAAGCTCTGCAGCGACGCCGATGGCTGGGGAATTCTCCACATCGCTCGAGTCTCGAAGAGCCGTTAGCGCGGCTCGCGAAGAGAAGCTCCAGACAAAGTATCAGGTAGTATCCGACTGCGTCGTTCCCGATGACGGGATGAAGATGGAGCAGGGGATATGGACGATTCCAGCGCGCTCTCGAAATTGAGCCGCGCCGAGGGATGGGTGATGTTGCTAGTCGGCTTTTCGGTCTTCGCGATTCGCTTGCAACATGCCGGACCCTACTATCTGCCGCGTCAGGGCAACCTTCTTTCCGGTGTACTCGCGCTGATACTGGGCTGTTGGCTCGTCCGCGCCTGGTTGGGTACCCTCGCCTGGGAACGCTTCTGTCAGGGACTGCGCTCGTCATCAGACCCGTCGTGTTGTTCTTCGCTCTCTATGCGACGTTTGCCGAGTTGGAAGAAGTCGTGGTATTGAAAGCGATCGATCGAAACCATCAAGCGGCAAATCTTCGTTTGTGGGTCGTCGATCGCGACGGCGCCGCCTGGGTAACGATGCCCTACGCCAAAGCGGACGAGCACGGACTCAGTGAAGTGCGGGTCGAGCTACTCCGGAACGGCGAAACCCGCTGTGTGCAAGTTTCGCGAATCGAAGATCGCGAGACGGTCAACGAGATTCATCGCCTAAGACATGAAAAGTACGCGGTTCAGCGGTTCGCTACTTCGATCGGACTCTTTGGTCGCGAGGCGGGTGAGAATACCGTGACGCTGCGTCTCGACCCCTGCATGAGCGGGTAGGCGCGGGGTTCGACCTGTCTCACTCGCATGTAGCAGTACCTAAGAGTACCTGGTAGTAGGAAGGGAAAAGGGACAATGAAAGAAAATGAGCGAATCATCCGTGAATTCATAGCCGCATGGCCCCGTCTCGATTCGAAAGAGCTCGCTGCCTACTTCTCCGAGGACGGCATCTATCACAATATGCCTACCGATCCGGTGGTGGGCCGCGCCAACGTAGAAAGGTTCATCGAAGGCTTTTCGGCCTCTTGGACGGAGACGACCTGGGACATTCTGAACATCATGAGTTCCGGTGATGTCGTGATCGCAGAACGTCTCGATCGAACGCGAGCCGGAGGGAAATCCGTGGATCTTCCTTGCGTTGGGGTGTTCGAACTCGAAGACGGAAAGATCAAGATCTGGCGCGACTATTTCGATTTCGCGACCTACACCAATGGGATGGCCTAAGGGGTCGTATCTTCGTCGTGTTCGACTTCTCGAGGCGTCCCGGCGGGCATCTGCCGGGCATCGTGTCAGGCGTCATCGAGTTTCGCGAGTGCGCGTTTGGGCGCGACTTTGCGATAGCCGTCCTCGAGAAGCCCGGCGACGATTTCCCAATCGACGTCGCCGTCGAGTTGAACGCCAAGCCAGCCACTCGGCCCGACGTAGGGTGGAATGAAGAAAAGATCCGGATTGGCCTCGACCAGCCCTTCCTGGGTGTCGGAATCAGATTTGATCCAGGCGGCGACTCGGCCGTCGCCGTGATGGTTGTCGTGAAAGCTCGCGAATGTCTTCTTGCCGCCCCAGAAGGTCGGCGAGCCGTGAGAGATCCGTTCGTCGGTCTCGGGCCACGCGGCGATGATCTTGCGCAGCTGATCGATGGGCTTGTGTGCTCTTGCCATGGACGGTCGATTCTAGGCTGAATCCAGCCGGGACAAAACGCAGATCGATCAGCCTATACTCGACGGATGGCTGGAATGAAGGCGCTCCTCGGGATCATGGCCCGTCTGCGAGATCCTGAAGGGGGTTGTCCTTGGGATCGCGAGCAGGATTTTTCGAGCATTTCGCCGCACACGATCGAGGAGGCCTATGAGGTCGATGAGGCGATTGCGAGCGGTGATCTCGAAAGCCTGCGCGATGAGCTCGGAGACCTGCTCTTTCAAGTGGTTTTTCAAGCTCGCATCGCAGAGGAGCTCGGGGCGTTTGATTTCGAGGGCGTGACCGAGGCCATCTCATCGAAGCTGATTCGTCGTCATCCGCACGTCTTCGCCGATGCCGCGACGCCGGATACGCTGGATGACCAGGTCCATCATTGGGAATCGATCAAGGACGAAGAGCGGGCTGCCGCGGGTCGCGCGAGCGGCGCGGCTGTCGATCCTTTCGTGGGGATCCCTCGAAACCTTCCCGCTCTCGCTCGCTCCGCCAAGCTTGCGGGAAGAATGGCCCGAATCGCAGCCGGGAGCGATGGCGGCCGCGATGG
>JAQBEG010000525.1:0-3513 GCA_032123985.1 Deltaproteobacteria bacterium | reverse complement strand
TTCGCCTCCGGTCTGGCGGTCTGGTTCACCCCGACAGCGGGCGTCACCGTCGTGGCATGCGTCGCGGCCTGGCCATGGCTCGCGGAACGTCCAAGATTCTCGTCATTGGCGTTCGCGACGGTCGGTCTCTGCGTCGGCCTGGCACCGTGGCTCGCCTACAATCTCGCTAATGACTTCGCGGGTCTCGATCGAATTCTCGAAGTCTTCGGTGCTCGACCTTCGGCGGATTTCTGGCGCAGCCAAGGTCTTGGGACGAGGGCCGTCGATCTCTTCTTGGGCGCACCCACTCAAGGGCTACTCGATCCCGGCGGAGATTTTTCCAGACCGTGGCCTGCGTTCGCCCTCTTCGCCGGCGTCTGGATTCCAGCAAGCGTGGCGTTGACGGCCGCGGTGGCGCGCGCGTTCGGGGTCATGCGAGTTGGACGAGCGGAGAGCGACGTCGAGGCGCGCCGGGAGTTCGTCTTTCTCGTGTTTGCGGTCGTCTTCTCCGCGGCCTTGTTGTCGAGTCACTTCAACTTTCATAGCGATCCGAGCCCAATCGTTTACCGGCTGATCGTACCGGTGGCGATCTTTCTCATCCTGCCGCTCGCAGTCTCAACCGCACGAGGAATACGCGCCGGCGGAGTGGGCGGTTGTTGGTCAGCGATCGGGTGCGCGGTGGCGCTCTCGTCGTTATGCGTGGCGACTCTGTCCTTTGCGCTCTATCACGTCGAGCCGGGCACACCACTCTCGCCGCGCGGGGGGCACGTTGTTTGGGGGCGGCTCCTGTACAACAAATACACCAGCGACATCGAAGCCGCCGTCGAAGTCGCGAACCGCATTGCAACCGAACCGGAACGTAGCCTCGTCTTGAGAGGCATCGGTTGGGGGATGTGCCACGTGCATGAGAGAACGGATGTTTCCGACCTCGCGCGCGCGCTCGAACAGGTCTCGGCCGCGGACCGGAAGATTGTCGTGAATGGTCTCACATGGGCGTTGAGCCGGCGCCGTGATAATGTCGAGTCCGAGCTTCAAAGGACCGAGGATCCGGAATTACGCCGGACGCTGTCGCAGCTCGAAGCCCTGTCCATGTGGATCGAGAGCCAGGAACTACGCCCAACCCCGTGACGGCAAATGGCATGCTCTAAAGGTCAGCGCGTCCCGGCGAATCGTTCCCGCAACGACTCACGTTTCAGCAGATGCGCCGCGACCGCGTTCGACACGAGCTCGGATCCGTAGTCCGTGAAATGGGCGTCGTCGTAGAAGACTTCGGTGGTCCGGGGTATCGCTGAGTCGAGGTCTAGGCAGCGGATCTGGCGGGCTTCACAAACGGACAGGAGCGTTTCGTTGTAAAGCTGCATGCCCTCGGCCAACGCCTCCGCAGAGTAGTAGGGGGCACCATTTCGAAATCTTCCCAGCGGAGGCCCTCCGCCCCAGAGGAGGCTGCGCTCCGCAGAGTTGAGTCCCGGATGCCAGAGTACAGGTTGAGTCATAAGCAACACATCGACATCGAATCGCTGAGCGATGTCGATGATCTCGTGTACGCGACTGGCGTAGGCGGCACGACCCGACTGGAGATCGGGTAGATGAGGGAGGAAATGCGAGGCGTGTTGTCGAAAATCGCGCATCATCGCGATGAACTCGCCTTTCGCATCCTCGGGTCGCAGCTGTTTGGGATCCCCTTTGCCCCACGGATGCCAGTGTGTCATTTGCCAGACCCTGGCGACGATGTTTCGCTTGTACCAGGGTGTGTCGTCGTCCCATCCAGGATAGAAACTGAACGCCAACCGCAACGCACGTTGGGGGTCCGCCGCTGGCTCTCTCCAATCTGGATTGCCGGCATTGGGAAGGTGGCGAATCAGGTCGTTGATTCCGATTAGGAGCATCACGGCGTCAATTTCGGAATGCTGAGAGAGCAGCGCCTCCACCTGCAGAACATGCTCCGTCGTCATGTGCCCAGGTCGCCCGGCGTTCCCGACCCACACGGTCCCCGCGCCGAGCACTTCATTTAGCCGATGCTGCACCTGCTGCGGCCATGCGCGTTCGTCGTCCAGGTAGACACAGATCGTCGTACTCCCGCCGACCGCAAGTATGCGATAGGCATGGGATCCGTCGAGTGAATCTCCGCGCATGCCTTGAGAGCTTGTCGTGAGTTGACTTGGAAACTGGATGCCGACGATGTTCGAGCCGGCGTCAAATGTCATGCTGAAGTTCGGCGGCCAGACGAAGTATAGATTCGGGAGCAATACGCGGCTGGCCGCCTCGACCAACATCGTGACCAACAGCAGGCTGACGAGGGTCACCGCGACTGCTCCTGCGATGCTGACGCGCCCTTTCTCTCGCTCTAGTTTGGCCATTCCCCAGCCTACCTAATTTCGTCGGCCAATTAAGTCGAAGAGGCTTCCCTCTCGCGAGATCGTCCCGAGCCACGATAGCTGCGTGACCGCGCGTTGGTAGGGCGTACCGGCGTCGCTCTCGCCAAAGAAATCGGGGTCATCCTCGCCGCTGCTGCCGAGTATGCGTGGGTAGCAGTTCAAAAATTCGATTCCATCCTCCTCGAACCATCGCAGCACCTCACCAATCGAATGCCAGGTCTCGTGCGGATTGAAATACTGATCTTGAATCCAGATGTGCGCTTTGCGTTCGTCTTGAATGCGTTTGCGCACTACGTAATCGATGCGTTCACCAAAAACACCAACGAGCTTGGAGCGCATCCATGTCATGACGCGTGCGTACGAGTTGTAAAGCCCCACAATGATGATTCCGCCTGGCTTGACCTTGCGCGCTATGCACGAGAAAGCGCGCCGCGCATCGGCCGTGTGGTGAAGGACGCCATGAGCGATGACCACATCGAAACTGTTGTCCTTGATGGCCAGATCGAAGATATTCATCTGAACGAACGCGCTGCGCGGCAACTGATTACGTAGCTTGTGCTCCAGGGCCATTTCGAGGCTGTTGAGCGTCATGTCGACGCCTAACACTTGATTGTTGTTCAATTGGAGAAAATGGCTGAGCTGGCCCGTCCCGCAGCCACATTCGAGCACGAGCTTGTTGTATCCGATGGCTTTCAGTAGTTCATTGGTAAACGGGTTGTTTAGGCCCTTGTTGACGAGCTCTCCAAACTCTTCGAGTCCTTCATAGCTTGGGAACGGGTTCCCTTCGTAGAAGTCCTGCACCCGCTTGCGTATATCCTCGCTCTTCCCGTCCACCGCGAACAGGGAGGGAACGCCGTCGACGAAGGGAAAGATTTCTCCACTGATCCGCGAGCGAAGGCCGTCCTCTACCAACTCGATATGGTCGCTGTCGTCGCCCCCAGGCGACCTCAACGTTGTGAGGATCCTTTCGGAGAAAAGCGGGCTCGACGCACTCGGGCGCGCGTTGGCGGACACTATTGCTCCTCCTTGTAGAACACGAGGTTTCCGATCACGAGCAAATCCATTTCGGTCGCCATGAAGCATCGGTAAGCATCGCCTGGAGTACAGACGATCGGCTCATCCCGCACATTGAAGCTGGTGTTCACGAGGATGCTGCACC
>JAQBEG010000524.1:0-14212 GCA_032123985.1 Deltaproteobacteria bacterium | reverse complement strand
CGTAGAGAAAATCGATTCCGATATCTGTTCGTGCGGTCGCGGGGAGGTCGAAGCGAAATTGGCCGGTGAACACTTCGTATCGCTCTCGTGATCCAGTGCCTCCGGAGGTCGAAAATTTGCCAGGTGATAGATTGTCTTCTTTGTAGTAGCTGAATGCAGAAGACGCGCTGGCCCGCTCGATCGGCGCGTCGGCACTTGCGGAACCGGCGATGCCGGGCAAGGCGAGTGCGCTCGTCGTGAGCGCGGTCAGCGTTTTGCTCGGACGAGGCATCGCAAAGGCGGCATGTCCGCAGGCCGCCTCGTCAGCCGACTCCTTTTCAACTGCGAGTTTCATCGACCTCGATCCCCCCGAATCAATCCGGAATCGCCTCTTGGAGTTAGTTGCAGCCACAGCCGCCGCCGCCACCGCTTCCGCCGGGCATGGAGGCTTCTTTACTGAAATAGATGTGCGCCTCCCGCTTGGCTTCGAGAGCATCTGGCTCCCAGGCCATGTCGCGGCGCGCCAGGAGATCGCGCTCCCACGGCTTTACTACAGCACAGCCGGTCGTCGCATAACCAATCGCAAGGATCAAGACCCCGACACAAAGGCGCTTCATCGAGGGTTCTCCAACAACATGCGGATCTCATGGCGTAGTTTCGATTCGTCGCCGCGCTGAAATCCGCGATGTACATAACGGATCACACCTTCGCGATCGATGAGATACGAAGTGGGCATGGTGTCGACGCCAAACTGGCCGGGAAGTAGACCCTTGGGATCGCTCGCGCTCGGATAGCCGATGGGGTTTTTCGAAAGAAAGCGAACCGCCTTCTTCGGTTTCTGATCGAGGTTCACGGCGATGATTTGAAACTCCTCGGCCGGAAACTCGCTGCGCATCTCTTCGATCTTGGGGATCGCCGTGAGGCACGGCGCACACCAGGACGCCCAGAAGTCGAGGTAGACGACTTTGCCACGGTATTTGCTGAGTTCGACGGTGCCCCCCCCGCGAAGTGCCGGAGCAGCAAATGCTGGAGCACGGTCTCCGGCTTCGAGGGCGAACGCGACGTCGGTCGTCATGAAAAGGAAAAACGTGAGCAGCGTCGCGCTCTTGCCGAGAAATGATGCCGTCATGCGCAGGAGGTCTCCCAAAGACTCTTCAGATCCTCGATGCATCGTCTCGTCGGCGAGCATCCGTGAGAAAATTGTGATGTGAATCGCAGTCGGGGTCAGCTTCGACCCGCGATCCGGGGACCGCTCAGTGCGGCGATGACCTCGCGCTGGCTCAGAAGCTCCGAGAGGATCCGGGGTCGGTCCGGGGCGTCGGGCGAGTAGACGAGGTAGAGGGGAACACCGGCGCGTCCGAACTCGGCGAGCTTTTGACGAATGACCTCGTCCCTTCGCGTCCAGTCCGCCTTGAAGAGTGCGAATCCCGCTTCCTGAAGTGCTTCGCGCACAGCGGGTCGGTTGAGGACTGTATGCTCGTTCACCTGGCAGGTAATGCACCAGTCGGCGGTGAAGACGACGAAGGACGGTTGGCCTGCGGCCAGGGCTTCGGCGACGGCCTGTTCCGAGTAGGCAAGCCAGCCCGATTCCATCCGTGCCTCGTCGAGCAACTCTTCGCGATCATCGACACGGTCGAAATCGATCAGGTTGAACCCAGCGAAGGCGAGACCCACGATCGTGATCGCACTCGCGCGACCTAGCCAGACGCTTCGCAAGGGTTGGAGTTGACCGAACCCCCACAAGAGAAAGGCCAGGAAGAGCAGGTTGCCGGTCATGGCGATGACAGCGTCGGACCCTCCCCCTTGCCCTAACACCCATAGGAGCCAAACCACCGTCGCCAGAAGACTGAATCCGAGTCCGGCGCGTAATTGGATCATCCACGGGCCCGATCGCGGGATGAAGCGGGCGAATCGCGGTGCGAAGCTCACCGCGAGAAAGGGCGAGGCGAGGCCGAAGCCGATGGCGAGAAAGATCGCCGCGATGCCGATGCCCGATGTTGCGAAAGCGAAGCCGACTGCTGTTCCTAGAAAAGGAGCAGTACACGGAGTCGCGAGAACGACAGCAAGAAGACCCTCGAATGCCGATCTTCGCAGACCGGTTGCATCCTGCCCGACGCTTGCAATCCGTCCCTGACCGAATTCGATCTCAAAGACGCCGAAGAGGTTCAGCGCAAACGCGACGAGCAACGCGCTGATCGCTGCGACAAATAGCGGTTCCTGGAACTGGAAACCCCAGCCGACCGAATGGCCCGCGGCGCGGAATACCACCACGACGGCGGAAAGCAGAGCCATCGAAGCCAACACGCCACCTGTATACGCAAGGCCATGGAGCCGAACCTCGCGCGGGTTCTTCTCGGCCATGTCGGCGATTGCGACGACCTTGATGGCGAGAACGGGCAAGACACAGGGCATGCCGTTCAAGATCAGACCTCCAAACAGTGCAAGGAGAAAGATCTGGGCCCAGCGTCCGAGTCCAATCGGCACCGGGATTGCCGCTTCTGCAGATCTCGCTTGGATCGGGAGGTCGAGCTCGACGTGTCGCGTCCGTCCGTCGGGCCCTTCGACCAGGACGAGCCCGCGCAGACGATCCTCGCCGGCCGCGAGACGGATGGCTTCCATCGCGAGAGTGAAGACCCCATCTTCCTGTCCGTTGTCGACGAGGCTGGCACTGGAAAATTCGAAGGTATCCCCTTCCATGGGAATGAAGCGAGTGTCCTCTGAATCGCGGGCGGGTGATTGACAGGGTTGAGAGTTCTGTCGACACGAACGAACGATGAGTTCGAGGCGCCCGGTTTCGTCAGGCTCGGGTGTATTGCGCGTCCAGGTCGCTTTCGCTTCGAGGCCGAGTTCGGCCGCAGTAATCGGCACGGTTGCGTTCGCTTCGCGAAAGAGCGCATCGACGACGGACTGCTCCTCTTGGGACAGGCCGGGGTCGAGCGGGGTCGAGAGCGTGAAAGACGCCGGTACGCATTGAGTGCGACAAACCAAGACGCTCGTGACGGCTTGGATGACGTCGTTGATCGCATTCTCGTCGACGCCTTCGATCGGTGCGACGAGCAACACACTCTTCTCGTAGCCGTAAGTCGTAAAGAGCCCGTCTGCTTCGCGAAAGGTCCGGGGTGCGGGCCAGGCCACGTCACCGATGCGGTGGCTCGAGGCCTCGATGCCGAGGCTCGGGGCGATGCCGGTCTCGCCGGGATTTCGCCAATAAAGGTGCCAGCCCGGAGCCAGATCGAAGAGTACGCCGACCTGGGGAATCGGGTCTCTCGATACGAGCAATCGCGCTCGAAGCTGAGGTTCATCATCTTCGATCACGGCGCTGACGTGCGCGGACTCGGGAAGCGACAATGCGGGCCACAGCGGCTCGACCGAACGAGCCCAGACTGTGCCGCCGGGAATCGACATCCCGACCAGCAACAGAACGAGCGGTAGTAGCAGTCGCATCATGGGGATTCGCATTGAAATTCCTTCGCTCGGAATCGATTGTCGACGCAGATAGGCGCGAGGCGGCGCTAGCGCTATCGGCCGCTTCGCGGTCCGAACTTTTGGGCATTTCGCACAGTTCGCCTGCGATTTCCGTGGTGGAAGCGCAGGCTACGAATCGGACCGGCACGACAGCGGCAATGCACCGGCAACTCTCTCTCTAGATGCGAAAGTCCCCAGCAATCATCGGCCTTGATCAGTGATTCGAAGCGAAAAGCACACGTTATTGTGAGCTGGATCACCGAGAAGACCCCACATACACCGAATGAGAGATCAGGCCGGGCTCACCGGTCTTTCTATCTCCTTGTTCGAGACCAGCCTGGGGCGGGAAGTCGGGCGAATGTGAGGTCGAATTGGGATGGCCAAGATGATGACGAGACAACGACGCGACAGAGGGTCGAATGGCGGCACTGGGCTCGTTCGGATGACGCTCTGTATTGCGCTCCCGCTTGCACTCGTTGCGATTTTGTCTGCGAGCTCGGCGAGCGCTCAGATGGACGACATCGATCGAGCACGGCGTCTGCATGATCGACTGGCCGGTGTCCCGCCTGGCGACGCGACGCTCGCGACCATGGCGACTTATATCGGGAACAACCAGGCAGATCTGGCAGCGGATCTCGCGATGCAGAATCCGGCCTTCTACAACGTTGTGCTGAAGAACTTCGTGACGCCATGGACGAACGAGGATCAGACCGTATTCGCTCCGCTCAACGATTACACAGCGACGATCGTCGGAATGATCCGCGACGACGTGCCGTTCAATCTGATTCTTTCCGAAGACATCATTTATACCGGGGCGAACGGGCTCGTTTCACCAAATCATCAGCAGACGAGCAACGCGCATTATCAGGCGCTCGAAGATGATGGTATCGATCTCAGCGACGACACCATGTTGATCCGGCGAACTCAGTCCGGTCTACCCGGTTCGCAGGTGTCTGCGAATGAAGCCGCGGGCATATTCACGACACGAGCCGCCGCCGAGGCATTCTTCTCGGCAGGAACGAACCGTGCGATGTGGCGATTCACGGCGATCAACCACCTATGTCGAGATATGGAAGCCTTGAATGACATTACGCGTCCGGGCGATCGGATCAGACAGGACGTGACGCGAAGTCCGGGCGGCGATAGCGAAATTTTTCTCAACACCTGTTTCGGATGTCATTCCGGCATGGACGGACTGGCCGGAGCATTCGCCTACTTCGAGTGGGATGAAACGCAGAGCCGCTTGATCCACACCCCCGGCGTCGTTCAGGAAAAATATCTCATAAACGGTAATGCATTCCCCTTCGGTTACATCACGACAGACAACGGTTGGATCAACTACTGGCGCGAAGGTCAAAATTCGTTGCTCGATTGGCGTGGCGCTAGCGATCGTGGATTTGGTGCGAAGAGCCTGGGTGCCGAAGTGGCGGCCTCGCGTGGGTTCTCGGTCTGTCAGGTCGAGAAAGTCTTCAAGCAGGTTTGTTTCCGCGGACCGAAGGATCAGGACGATCGGAATGCGATCGAGTCGATCGCCGAGGACTTCGAGGCAAACGGCATCTATAGCATGAAGGGTGTGTTCGCGTCCGTCGCCGAACATTGCATGGACGAATGAGCGTCGCGGGCGATCTGTCTAAGTCGCGTTCGGCCGGGGCGGCGAACGAAATCGAGAACGTCGAGGGATCAAGGGACACTCTGATGAAGCTTTTCGACATGCGAAGTCGCTTCGGTCACGTAGCCCTCGCGCTTCTGCTGATTGTCGGGGCGTTCGGTTGTGGCGACTACAGCGGATCCGATACCGATACGTCGATTCTCGCCAACAATCTCGGGGGCGCCGGCCTTCCGGAAGGTCTCTCCGTGACCGAGCAGGTGACGAGCTTCGAGCAAACCGTCTATCCCGTACTTCGTACCTACTGCGAGAATTGTCACGGGGGCAGCGGGCCTGGTGCACCCCAGGTCGCACATCCCGACGTAGCGACAGCCTGGTCCGCGACCGTGGATAATCAAAAGGTCAATTTTTCTGATCCGGCCGCATCTCGCCTCGTACGGCGTCTCGCCTCGGATTATCATCATTGCTGGTCCGATTGTGCGTCGGACGCCGTTGTGATGATGAATGAGATCATCGCCTGGCAGCAGGCGATCGAAGCAGTCGGTGGACCGACGGGCGGCGTCGATGTCGCGGATCTCACTAGCGATACGCGCCAGATCGCCGATGGTGTAGAGGAACTCGGCACAGAGCGATTCGACGACGGAATAATCGGACGATGGGATTTTCAAGAGCTGGACGGAACGGTCGCCTTCGATACGAGCAATGTCGCCCCCGCCATGGACCTTGCTCTCGAGGGTCCCGAACTGATGTCCTCCTACGGAATCGACGTGACCGGCGGCCGCGCGATCGCGACCGCCGAATCGAGTCGAAAGCTCTACGATCGAATTGCAGCCCAGGGCAGTGGTTCGCAGTCCTATTCGCTCGAGATGTGGATCGCGAACGCGAACACGACCCAGGACGGGCCTGCTCGAATCATGAGTTATGCGCGAAACACGGGCTCTCGAAACTTCATGCTGGGCCAGACACTCTATCAGTATATTGTTCGAAATCGGGCCTTCCTCGAGGATTCGAATAACAACGGTAGTCCGGAGTTGGAGACCTACGACGTCGATCAGGATGCGCAGTCCACTCTGCAGCATGTCATCGTGACCTACGATCAGCTCCTCGGACGACGAATCTATGTCGATGGAAGCTGGACGGAGGATCTGGATCCCATCGATGCCGGGCGTCTCTGGAACTGGGATCCCTCGTATCAGTTGGTGCTGGGTAACGAAGTGACGAATGATCGACAGTGGCTCGGAAAGATTCGATTCGCTGCGATCTTCGATCGCGCCTTGTCGCCGAACGCGATTCTGCAGAACTTCGAAGCGGGAGTCGGCAAGCGAATCACGCTGTCCTTCGACGTATCGCAGTGGACCGGAGGCAACTCGAGAATCGAGTTCTCGGTCACCGAACTCGATGGGTACAGCTATCTTTTCTGTCAACCGACCTTCGTGACGGATACCGGCGCTCCTATCCGTGTCCAGAACTTACGTGTCTCGCTGAACGGAATCATTCCGGTATCTGGGCAGGGATTCACGAACATGAACGCGCTCGTGACGACGGGTCGGCAGCTCTTGTCCCGACAATGTTCGGTCGTCGGTGGCCTCGTCGATTCGAACACGGATGTGTTTCAGCTCGTCTTCGAACAGTTGGGCATCTTTCAGGAGCCGGTCGCAACGCTGACCCCCCCAACGCCGGGTGCTGAGGATTTCGGTGATCCGGTACCTACTCTGGGTATCCGGGACTTCGCCCGCGTAAATGCATCGATGGCAACGGTGACCGGTGTCGATCCACAAACCGCGAATGTCGACACTACCTTCGAAGCGCTGACTCAGCAGTTGCCGTCGGGTCCGGATCTTCGAGCGTTTGTATCGGCCAACGAGGTCGGTGTCGCCAGGCTCGGGATCGAGTATTGCGACGTTCTTGTCGGCGATGGGAACGCGGCCAGTCAGACTCTGCGGGATCAGTTCTTCCCGGGTGCTGCGAGCTTCGGATGGGACTTGGCGCCTGCTGTGGCATTCGCTGATCCCAACGACGTGAACTTGATTACGGACCCTCTTCTCGACGACATGATGGGCGCGGGTTTGCGTGGCAACGTGATGGGTACTCCAGCACGCGGCCAGGTGGAAGCGCTGCTCGATCAGTTGATCGCAGACCTGTCGACCACCTGCGGCGGCGTCGGCGATCCGCCCTGCGACGGTGACTACACTAAGAACATCGTGAAGGGCGTATGCACCTCGATCATCGCGAGCGGCGTGCTGCATATCCACTGAGCATTTTTTTCTTGATTCTCTTCCTGAAGAAGAGGAGGCCCGGACATGACGAAACGAATAGGCACCGAAGCAGATCAGCCCTTTTTTCACCCCGAGCATCCGCGACCGCGGACTCGACGTGAATTCCTGGGTCAGGGGTTCATCGCGGGCTCAGCCTACGTGGTCGCCCCATCGATCCTCTCGATGCTCGGGGTCAACAAGGCCAACGCGCAAGCGAGTTGTGCGCTCACCGGCGCCGGGGCAGGCAAGGTTCCCTTTATTGGCATCGATCTCGGCGGCGGCGCGAATATCGCGGGCTCCAACGTCATGGTAGGCGGCCCCCTCGGACAGGACGCCCTGCTCGCGGAGGAGGGCTATCAACGCCTTGGCCTGCCGCTCGACATGTCGCCCCTCAATTCGGCGATCACGGCCGTCGATCGAACGATGAACCTCGCGTTTCATTTCGATTCAGCCATGCTCGCCGGAATTCTGGACAAAGCGAATCCAACGACGCTGGCGAAGGTCGAGGGGATCATCATTCCGTCGCGCTCTTCGAACGATACGGCCAATAATCCGCTGAATCCGATCTACGGGATCTATTCCGCAGGGGCCGACGGTGGATTGCTCTCGCTGATCGGAACCGATTCCAGTGATTCGGGCGGCAACAGCATGAATCCGCCATCGATGTTCATTCCCGCGGTTCGACCGACCAAGATCGATCGGCCAAGCGATGTGACAGGTCTCGTTGACACGGGAAAACTAACGGAGCTTCTCGGGGGGGCGGGTGCAGGGGACGTAGCTCAGGCGATCCAGGCGATCTCGGCGCTCAAAGTCGAGCAGATACAAGAGGATGCTGCTGTCAAAGATCTGGTGAACTGTGCCTACCAGCAGAGTTCAGATCTGATTTCGCTCTTCGGTGATCCAAATGCGATCGATCCAGAGTTGGATACCAGAATCGTCAGCGCGAATCCGGCCGATACGCCGATCTTCAGCGCCGCGGATCTCGATCGGAGTGAATTTCGAAAAACGGCCTCCGTAATGAAACTCGTGCTCGAGGGACACGCGGGCGCCGGCACGATCGAATTCGGTGGCTACGACTACCATGACAGCACGCGAACGAGCGGTGAGGCAAAGGATTTCCGAGCCGGCCAGGCGATTGGGGCGATCATCGAATATGCCGAGCGAAATCCGCTCGTCGGCGACCTGATGATCTACCTCTTAAGCGATGGCTCGGTCTTCTCGGACGGCCAGACCGACAACGGTGCGAATGGAAAGGGCATTTGGCGGGGCGACAACACGAGCACTGCCAGCGCAGTCATGCTCGTCTATCGGAAGGATGGCAAGCCGGATCTGATGCCGGCCTACGCGACTTCTCGTCAGATCGGTCACTTCCGCTCGACCGGTACGGTCGAAACCAGCGCGAACTCGGTGGCCAACAACCCTGAAGCGTTGGCCCAGATGGTGATTCTCAACTATATGGCGCTGCACGGGGAGGAAGGCAATTTCACCACGCTCTTCCCGAATAGCGCCATTCAAACAGACATGGCGAGCTTGATCGGATTTACACAGATCCGGCCCTAGGGCGTACGCGAAGCGGGGGGGAATATGAACTCGACGGATGGCAGCGCACCGGCCTGGCTTTTTTCGTTTGTCGATCTGGCATTTTTGATGCTGATCGCGATGACTCAACTCGCGCCCGATCCGGAGGCCAAGACTCCGAACCTGGGCGAAATGATCGTGCCGAGGGTGGCTGCCGCCGCCGCGACCGAAATCGGGAATACCGCGGCCGAATCGTGGCAGCTGCGAGTGCACCCGCCCGAAGAATCCTCGACGAGTCCCTACGAGCTGGTTCATTTCGTCGAGGGGGTGCCGCAGGTCGACGGAGAGCGAATCGAGTCCGAGAACCTTCGCATTCAACTCGTCAGTCTGAGAAACGGTCGGGGAGCCAAGCCGATGCTCGCTCCCCATGAAGATTCGCGTAGCCAGGACATGCTCGAAGCGGCGGCCCTACTCGAAGAGATGTGGCCCGGTCGGCGGCGTGCCGCCGTCCAGCGAGTGTTCGATCGCGGATGAGTACCTGGCGAGTCGAGCGACACTATGGGTTCGGGGCGGCACAGATTCCGATCCAGCCCGAGGCGCATCGCGCCGTGCGGATCGGCTTCGCAGAGGGCGTCGGCTTTTTCGTCGGGGAGCTCACGGAGGGTGGGCCCGTCGCGACTATGCGTCGCGTTGCAGGAGAGGCCTCGGCGCTTCTGCTCAGCCTCTTGATCCTTTTGGCCTTCATCGTCACTTTGACGCGGGACCATTCCGATCGATCGGCGGTCGAAGTCGTGCTCCTTGTGACGGCAGTGCCGGAGCCTTTGCCCATCGTCGAAGAGCCGCCCCCCATTCCCATCGAGATCGCAAAGCCGGAACCGCCGAAGGCGATCGTGCCCGAACCGCCCCCGCAACGACTCGTTGAAAGGCCGAAGCCGCCCCCGCCGCCAGCCGTGCAACCAAAGCCCAGGACTAAGCCACGCCCGAAGCCCGCGATTCCACAGATCGCGAGAATCGAGGCACCGAAGCCCCGGCCCTTGCAGAGGCTCGATCGCGACGTCCGCGAACGGGCTCAGCCGATCGCTCGGCCTCGCGTCGCGATCGATGCCGCGAGACCCGAGCCGTCCCCCACCTCGACGCCGCCACGCATGGATCGAATTGCGCGGGCGCCCGTGGATCGTCCGACTTTGGCGCACTCGGCGCCACGATTGAATGCCCCGGCCGCGCCGGCGCTCGATATGCCGAGTGAAGCGCCCCCTGAGCGATCCTTCCGGCTGGCCAGCGCGCAGCCCAGAGTTGGCGAGCGCCCGCGAGCAATTCCCGGGATTGCGCCGGCGTCACGTCAGCAGCAGACGGCCCCGATAGCTCCGAACCCAGGTCCGACGCGCGCGTCCGGGCCGCGGCCCGCGGCCTCGCTAAACGCCAGGCGCCCGATCCCAACGGCTTCGCCTGGGCCAGTGCCCGTGACTTCCGCCGCGCCCGTCACTACGGCCAAACGCGGGGATCGGCAGGCACCGAGAGTGGTAGAGCGTCGCGCGCCGCGGCCGAGCGCCCAGGTCGCCCGTGCGGCTGCGTCTGTGGCCACGCCGACGCCGAATCTCGCCTCCCGCTCCGGTCGCGAGGCACCAGAGGTGTCCCGGGGGTCTCAGGCCGACCGCCCCGGTGTCGCCGGAGTGCCTCTCGGGGATCTCGCAGCCTGTCTGAGCGATCGGGAGGAGGATCGTCTCAAGCAGGCAGTCGTAGCTGCCGTAACGACGCAGGAAGAATGCGTAAGTAGCAAGGGAACCTACCGATTCATAGAAACCAAGAACCTGAACGCGTTCTTGATGTGGATCGATCGTGCACGGGCGCGTCCGGTTTCGGATCGCTGTGTGGAGCTTGGGTACGCACTCGAGTGTTTAGAAAGCGCCGGCCGACACGCGGCGCGATGACGAGGATGGGGATGGAAATGATTTCACTCAGTCGACTCAAGCGGAGAAGTCGAGCGACTCTTCGATTCGGGTTCGAAGTTTCGGCCCGACCGATCATTGGAGCACTCGTTGCTGCGCCGGTTCTTGTCGCGAGCGGTACGCAGGCAGAGCAAGGAGTCGCACCGGCGAACTGGGATGACTATCTCGATTTCGCCTACGTGTTCAGCTCCTCTGACTCCGAGGCGCTCAAGACTCGACTCGACGGTTATGCGGTGCAGATCGGACTCCCGCTCGACGCGTACGTCAAACGTACGATCGAGGATCGCGAAGCGAAGGGCGGCGAAGATTCCGGTCAGACCCGACGGCGTGGGATCGCCGAGTTCCTGCAATACCTCTCGACGCGTGAGCCCGAGTATCTCGACAAGAGCGTCGACACGATCGATGTATTCGCGGACGAGAATAGTCGTCACGAAGATCGATATTGGTACCACTACGTGCACGCACATCGAGCGCTCGAACGCGGAAGTGACACTGAATTCGTTCGCCACGTACTCGGAATCTGGATGGATGTCGTGGTTCCGCTGGAATCCCCCTTTGAAACGTTGCAGGCACTCTCGCTCTCGCAATCTGCAAACTCTGGATTCGTCTCAGCGCTTCCGTATGTCTTCGAGAACGTGGCACGGCTAGTCGTGCTTCGAAGTCAGGAGATGGGCATGGGTCACGGTCTCGACCCGCTCGCTTCGGTCGTTCGCTTGTTGGCGGACCAGCGTGTCGGCGCTCATCCCGACGTGATCCCCGCGGATGCGTCGGTCCGCGACTATCTCGAACGAATCATCGCGCGTCTCGAAGGACCCGAATCCGACGGCGGGAGTCTGACCTTTACGCTCGTCCTTTTCGAAGCGAGCAAGATCCACGACGCAAGCCGGGGGCTGTTGGCTGGTGAAGGCCTCTCGAAGCCGACCATTTCCGCGATTCGTTCCGCGGGAGCCGCCTACGGTCGGGCGATCAATCTTGCGGAGACCCCTTCAGGACAGGCCGCCGTCTATACGCGGGTGCTTCGTCAGATGGGGGAGGTCTACGCTGCCAAACAGCGACTTGGGGTCGATCCTGAAGTCGAGATTCCATTCACGATCGAAGGGGCACTCCGGGTATACGGATCGCTGTACGATGCCCGCGACGGTGACTGGCGTCGTCAGGGGTTTCGTAAGAGCGGCTACGAATCCTACGTGGAATCGATGCGTGGGCTATGGGAAGAGATCCAGGAGGCGACCCTCAATAGCGCCGACTATTATCTGTCCCGGGCGCTCGAGGATCCGGCTCGAAGTTCTGAGTTGACGCGGAACGCAGCGCGTCTCTACTCTCGCTACATTGCTCATTTTGAACGTTATGCAACGATCGATGCGACCGATTTCGTTCCGGACTCAGCATATTTTGCGGCATACGAGGCCGCTCGGGGCTACGGAGATGCCTTCGTCGCCTACGGCATTTCGAACCCGAGACCAGCCGAAATTCAACTCGCGGTCGAACGCTATCAGCTCGCGATTCGAGCCTATCCATTCGATCGCAATCTCTGGCCCTCGCTCACGACGGCTCTCGAAAGGCGCGGCCGAGCGAACGACTTCCTGGCGATCGCCCGACCAATAGCGGAAGTGACGGCGAACTCGCGGCAAGTCGGTACATGGCTTGCGCAGAACGGGGCGGGTGCAGAGACGATCGAGGTCTTCCGCCGCGCACTTGGGGACGAACTGGTTCTCATGTACATGGGCTTCGCTGATGCAACCGGCCTGGCCGAACTCGAAGAGAGCTTCGCATCGCTGAAGGGACGTCGTGCCGAGCTCTCACGACAACTCGAAGTGCTGGCAAATCGACGCGACAGGAGCAATGCCGATTCACCGCCCGCCGCTCCCGCGGCCAGCGGAGATGATCCTGCAGCGCCAGTGCAATTCGGAACGGCGCAGTCTAAACGCATTGCGCGCGAACTCGAAGACGGCGGCCGTCAGCTTGCGAAGATCGACAAACAGATCTCGGCCCGTGCCCGCGCACTGCCGCTGTTCAAGGCTGTGGTGGAGAGTGAAGATCTCGCACCTGCGCTGCGCAGCCAGAGACAGAATCCGATTCATACGCTGCTGCGACGAATCTATCACGAAGGGTAAATGCGACGGCCTGGCGGCCTTCGGAGGAAATAGAATGAAAAATCGAAAGAATCTCATCTGGCTAGCGCCGTTCCTGCTCCTGGCACAACTCATGGGTTGTGCGACGGGCATGGATCCGGCGCTTCAAGACGCCATGGATGAAGCCGCCGAGGAAGAAGCACCTCTTGGCGGTGAAGCCCTGGCGCGACGACGCCTGGATCTGACCCGCGCCTGGCGCGACCTGCTTCACTTCGACGAGACGATGCAGAGTCTGGTCGACCGAAAGGACAGCCGAAGCGTCGCGATCCTCGACGGATTTCTGGCGCAGTACATGGGTCAACATCTCGATCCGCTGCTGCGACCGCAATGGCAGAGTTCGCATCCAGAGGTCATGGCGCTCGACGCCAACCTGCGATTCATGAAGGCTCAAATCCTGGCGGATATGCGTTATCCACGGCGGGTGCAACAATCGATCGACGATATTCAGATTCGATTCGAGGGCCGTGAGACAATGTTGATCGAATATCCGGTCGGCGAACAGCGGTCTCTCGGAGACGCACTCGAGCTTCTTCGTGATCGAAAATGGAATAGCTGATAGGCGGGGGAGTAGAGGGTATGGACAGTTCGATGCTCGGCGATGAAATGATGACGGTCCTGGTGACGGGGATTGCACTGGGCGCGGTCATGGTGCCCCTCGTTCAGGGGCTGCGGACGATCATGGGTGGCTGGGCGGCGACACGACGCGTGAGCGCGGAGGAACTTCGTAGCGGCAAAGCCAAAAACCCCGGTCATACGGAACCGCTGGCCATCCTGATGCTTCGGGTGCTCCAGAAGTCCCTACGGGAGGGCGAGCGCGAGGGACAACCGTCGGACTTCGTCTTCGATGCATCGCGCCAATATATTCTCAACGAGTATGACCATTACTACTCTCGGCTGATTACGATGTATGCGAGTCTGCTTCCGCCGATCGGGTTCATCGGGACCACGGGTGGAATGCTGATTCTTTTCCTCTCGATGCATCTCGCCGACGATTCACTCGAGTTGGGCGCTCTGGCGATCGCGCTGACCTCGAGTGTGTTTGCACTGATCGCCTACGCAGGTCTCGAGGGTTTGAAAATCCGCCTCTATGCGCGGCTTTTGATTTCTCTGCGCGACGTCGAAGCGCTCTATCACAAGGCGGATGCCCGTCGTGAGCAGGCCTTCGATGGGCAACCGGGGATGCAGAAGGGTGCACCCGCCTCCGCTTAGTCGCGACGGCTGAAGATGCGCGCGCATCATCTTCATTCTCTTCTGGCCTTGCAGCCCTGAAATGGGCTGGCACACTCCGGTCGCTCGGAGGTGTTGGCAAGG
>JAQBEG010000523.1:0-4656 GCA_032123985.1 Deltaproteobacteria bacterium | reverse complement strand
CTGGCGGAAATGCATTCTGATTCGGGGGATCCGGTTCGGGCGCAGGAGTTGAGCGAGCGTTTCTGGCGGATCGTCGTGAAAGCCAGCGAGAACATCGCCTATGTGCTCGCATTCAACACGATCTATGACGTGAACGATCGTCTCAAGCAGCAACTGCTGCCTTTTCTGACTGGCTACTACCAGAACATTTCTGGTTTCGAGGAAATGATCGAGGCGATCCTCTCGAACAACGCCGAAGAAGCGGCGCGTGCGGCAGAGCGCCATACAGCCAAGATCGCCAATGCACTGGCGAGTCAAGTCAATGACTTACGGGCACACGGGGCGACCGCATGGCGAGAGGTGAAATTAGAAGAGTGATCGGCTGCGACCTTTATTAGGTATTAGGCGAGTCGCAGCGGCTTCCTCTCAGCCCTCGGTCGCGGCGCGGAAACGCAAACGCGTCGCCCGATCGCGCGACGAAACGCGCGGTAGCGGCAATCGGCGCAGCGATTTGATTAATGTCAAGCTCCGATCCCCGAGGGCGCCGCGGGCGTTCTGGGGGATCTCAGGGCGGTCTCGTGCTGATCGATGGCTGGTCGATGGCCGCAGCATCGAAGACTCTTATTCTCGCAACTTGACTTTCTAATCGCTGAGGCCCCATGATGCGGAGTGGTCAACTCGTCAACCCGGCTCAGAATCATGGTCGGTAAATCGATCTGGATAGCCTGTCGTCCTCTGCGGCTTGCGGCGGTTCTGCTGTTGCTGGGTGTGACGCATCCGAGCGACGGGTTAGGCGCGGAGGAGCGCCACCCGGGGGTTGCCACGGAGAACGCGCGGGTGGCCGATGCCCGCGCGCCCGATGTAGAGCGAGCGCTGCGCGGCCTTTCGGATTTGGCGCCCGACGACCAGCAATACAACGGGAGCATGAGCAACGGTCGCTGGAGTCGGCAGGAAATTGAGGCATGGCGCGAGAAGCGACGATCTGCGCACGATTCCGCTGCCCGTTCCGATGACCGGACCTCGGACGCGCCGCCGGCGGCGAGTCCGACCGCGAATCCCGTGAATGTTGCTCCGATTCAAGCCACGCGGTCGCCAATCCGACCAGCTCCAGCGACGGCTGCAACAAACGGCGCCGGCTCCCAGGAGTGGCTGCGTTCGCCGCCGAAAGTGCTCTGGCTAGTCTGGCTGCTGTGGCTACTGGTTCCGGCCGCGCTGCTGTCGGTGACCTACGTCCTCATCAGGATCATCCGGGTGGGGGCGACTAGCTCGGGCCGATATGCGCCGCCCGCCAAAAACGTTATTTCGCGGGCCATGAAAGTGTCGAGGGCCGAATTGTTGCCGTCTCCTCCCGCGAGGAAGGAGGCTCGAGACGACGCTGGCCTAGCACTGCGACCGGTGCACCCCGTCGCGGTGAATGTGCCCGTGTTCGAGGAGCCGACGCCGCGGCCGGCCGCTCGCGTCATCGTCGATTTTCCGCCCCTGCGTGGCATACCGCAGGCCGACCCGCCGACACGCGACTACCAGGTCCTGACCATCGCCAACAACAAGGGTGGGATCGGAAAAACGACGCTCGCCGTCAATCTCGCCGTCTACATCCGCGCCTTGCGAGAGGACCTGCCAATCCTACTGATTTCCCTCGACGATCAGTCGCTCCCCGACCGCATGTTCGGGCTCGACTCCGATCCGCCCGGCGGTACGGTGGTCAGCGGCATGCTGGAAGGAAGCTTTGCGTCGATGATCCGAATGGGTCAGTACGGGATCGAGTACGTGCCCTCGGATCCGGATGTCGGTGCGCTGAAGCCACTCATTCAGTCGCCCCTGCGTCTGCGCTCCGTGCTGGATCAGACCGGTTACAAGGGCCTCGTGATCGTCGACACGAAGAGCGACATGGAGATCCTGACGCAGAACGCCATCGAGGCGAGCGATCTCACGATCGTGCCCGTGGCAGACCAGGAGTCAGTCCTCGAAGCTGAAAGGGTCTACAGATTGCTCGACCAGTGGCAGCGACCCCACGAGCGAGCGCGCATCGCTCTCACGCTCATCGACCTTCGCGTACGCTACGGAGAGGGCTCGCATCACGACATGCTCAGCCTTTTGGTGTCGGGAATCCGGGAAAGCGGCTTTCCTCTGTTCGAGTGTTTCGTTTCGCGCAGTCCAAAGATCCAATCGCTCCACACGAATCCCAACCGCCTAATCACTCCGATTCTCCATGGGGCACCGGCATCGCTGATTCACCGACAGATGGGCCAACTGACTGAAGAGATACTGGGGTCCCTCGACGCGATAGCGACGGCCGATGCCAGCCGCAAGGCGCCCGAACTGCGGGAAGCGTCGAACACGGGGTGAACGCGATGAACCATTCCGATAGTCGGAACCAAAGCCCTGCGCTTTTCGGCCGAATCTTGGCGCAGGACGGGGTTCTGAAAGTCGACGATCGAATCGCTCTGATCGCGACCAACCGCACCTAGCGTACTGCGCGACGGGTGCTCAGTGCTGGTGGGCGTGGGCGTCGAGGCCGGAATGGGTGGTCCCGGTAGAAGGAGGCTCCGAGGCCGTGACTTTGCGCTCGTTCGAAATGCGCGTGGACTCCTTGCGCAGATACTCGATCACCCCCCGCACATCGACGTCGGTCAGGCTCAGATTGGGCATCCGGAGATCGCCGTATTGGGCCAGGATCTCGAGCGCGATGGGATCGCCTTCGGCGATCATCACGTCGGGCTGAGAGAGCCAGCGCACGATCCACGCAGGATCCCGCCGGTCGACGACACCGATCAAATCGGGGCCGACCCCGTCCCCCTGACCAATCGTGTGACACGCATTGCAGCGCGAGCGAAACAGCAGCTCGCCGCCCGTCATCTTGGCCAGCCTGGGCGCCATTTCGTATCCCTGGTGCTCGCCACTGGGAACCTGCCAGTTGTGAAGCGTATTCGCGAGCAGCCCGACCAGTACGTGCGGATTATCGTAGGGCGTGCGCTTCATCCACTGCCCGGTTGCTTCGTTGCCGACGATCAATGTGGTGCTGTGGTCCTGGGGATCTTGCAGGTCCTCGATCAGCAATCCCAGCTTTTTCTGAACCAGCGCGATCGTCTCTTCGGTTCCCGTCAGGAAGGTCCAGCCGGGCCCGAGCTTGAATCGTTCGCGGTACTCCGCCAGAACCTCGGGCGTATCGATCTCGGGATCGATCGTGATCGAGTACATGAATATGTCGTTGCCCACGCGATCACCGAGCATTTGCTGCACCTGACGCAGGCGCGCCGTCTCGGCCGGACACACATCATTGCAGGTGGTGAACATGAAATTGATCGCGACGACTTTATCCTTGATCACATCGTCGTAGAAGCGAACTGTCTTCCCCTCGTGCGTCTTCAGCTCGACATTCGGGAAGTACCCGGCCCGCCAGCGCGACGGCGGGCTATCCGCGGGAGAGGTGCCCGCCACCGCGCTGCTCGCGAGAAGTGCGAGCAGCGCGACGAACAGGCCGGAAGTGGCCGCGTGACGCAGAGACATCAGCCGCTCCTCAGCGCACCAGCAAGATGTTGACGGAAGTTCCCGGCTCGAGACCAGTGCCCTTGCAGCTGAAACCTCCATTCGCGCGCGTAGAGCAGGTTACGGCGGCGTTGTCGGCCACGACCGACAGCCCCGCTTCAACACTGCCCTTCGCACTCAGCACACCGCGTTTGTTGACAATAGCCGTCTCGACGATCTCGACAGTCCCGACCTCGACCTGGCAGGTAGCATCACAGCCGTCTCCCGGGATCGTGTCGCCGTCGTCGCAAGTCTCGCCCGAATCGACATCGATGTTGCCATCCCCGCAGAACGCTGCGGGTACCTCGACCTGGCAGAATGCATCACAGCCGTCTCCCGAGATCATGTTGCCGTCGTCGCAGGCCTCGCCCGCATCGACGCTGCCGTCCCCGCACACGGGGGCTTCGACGAGACAGACCGAGCTACAACCGTCGCCCGAATCGACATTGCCGTCATCGCACTCCTCGCCGGCATCGATTCGACCGTCCCCGCAGAACGGATCCACGACCGTGCCCTCGATCTGGCAAAGACCATCGCAGCCATCACCGGGTACGCCGTTGCCATCGTCACAGGCCTCACCCGCCTCGAGGAACGAGTTTCCGCACGACGGATCGCTGGACGCGCTCGTGCCGAGGGCGGCCGCATCGAGATCCCCCGTCTTGTAGGTCGGCAGGGTGAACGTGTCCTCGTAGAACACGCCTTCCCAGGTCGGCGAAGGAGTTGGCATCACGATCAGCTCGCCGGGATTCTCGATGTCCCAGCGCAGCAGCATGGCGTGATCCTCGTGCTGCGTGTTGTGACAGTGCTCCATGTAGGTGCCGAGGAACTCCCGGAAGCGCAGCGCCACGACGACCTCGTCGGTGCTGTCCGGCATGCGCCCGATCCGGTAGACGTCCTTGCGCGCGTACTGCTCCCACAAGGGGGGCGGCGCACCGCCACGCTGGAGGATGCGACCTTCCTCGAAGTGGATGTGGACCGGATGGCTCCAGCCGCCGCCGCCGTTCTCGATGTGCCAGATTTCGAGGTGGCCAAGACCTTCCGCGGTCAGCTCGCCCTTGTTCGGCGCGGCGGCCAGGAGACGAGGATCCGCGGTCAGACCCGAGCCACCGTCGGACTTGACGGTCCACGGCGCGGAGTCTGTGCCGCTCGAGC
>JAQBEG010000522.1:0-2714 GCA_032123985.1 Deltaproteobacteria bacterium | reverse complement strand
GGAGCAGCGAAGGCGGAAGTGCGGGGGGCCGTTACGTCGCACGACGTGATGGCCGGCTACACAGAGCATGTGCTTGCTGTGGGCCAGGATTGTCCGCCGCTCAAGGTCGCGATCGATTGCGGTAATGGCATGGCATCGGTTGGGCTCGAGGGGATTCTCGGGCGGCTTCCGATCGACGTCATACGACTTCATTTTGAACCGGACGGGAGCTTTCCGAACCACGAGGCCGATCCGCTGAAGGTCGAGAATCTGGCGGATGTCGCGGAGGCCATTCGACGGGAAGGCGCGGATTTTGGCGTCGCCTTTGACGGCGATGGTGATCGTGCGATTTTCGTCGACGGAACCGGAGAACCTATTTCCGCGGATCTCGCGACTGCATTGATCGCGCGCCACATGCTCGCGCGCTCGCCCGGGGCTCTCGTTCTCTACGATCTTCGCTCGAGCCGAGTGGTGGCGGAGGAGATCGAACTTTGTGGCGGTGTCGCGCGCATGTGCCGAGTCGGCCATTCGTTCGTCAAGGCCCAGATGCGGAAAGAGAACGCGATTTTCGCAGGCGAATTATCTGGTCATCTCTACTTCCGATTCTCGGACGAGCTTGTCGCTGATGACGGAACCGCCGCATTGGTCGCGATGCTGGATGTGCTCGCCATCGAAAAGCGTCCACTGGCCGAATTGATCGCACCGCTCAGACGTTATTCGGCGAGTGGTGAGATCAATAGTCGAGTGGCCGACGTCGACTGGGTGCTCGAAGAGGTTGAGCGGGAACATGCTTCGGCTCCTGAGGTTTCACACCTCGATGGATTGTACGTGCGGTATCCAACGTGGTGGTTCAACTTGCGACCGTCGAACACGGAACCGGTCCTCCGACTCAATCTCGAAGCAGATACAGCAGACGAGATGGAGCGTCGGCGGGATCAGATGCTCGAGCGAATCGGAGCCCTCGCGGGAGGTCGGTAGCTGGCTCTGACCGGGGCCTCCCGATTCTCATGGTCGCGAGGAGCTGATCCATGCATGCGGGCGAGGTGAGTCCTCCGGATCGCGATCGAGGTTCTGTTGCGAACTTTCGCTACGGGCTATTGCTTTTGGGCGACGGCGTGGCTTTTCTTCGGCGGGAGCGACGACTCTGGGCACTGGCGTTCGTGCCGGTGCTCTTCTCGACGATCCTTGTCGGGATGGCGATCTCGCTTTTCTGGATTCGTCTCGACATGATCCATCAAGCCTGGGTCTCGATTCTGCCGGTTGTCGAAGCGACAGATTGGTGGACGTGGATCTGGGTCGGTCCAGGACGTCTCGTGCTCTGGTTGGTCGGCTGGCTCGGCGTCGTGGTGGCGTTCGCATTCTCGTTGATTGTCTCGCTGCTCCTGGCCAATCTGCTGAGCGCGCCCTTCCTGGACCAGCTGTCGCAGCGTGTGGAAGCGATCGAACAGGGCGTGGCGCACTCGGGCGCAAACGGACTCTTCGCGATGCTCGTAGAAACAGGCCGAAGCTTCGCGGCCGAGCTTGCGCGGTTCGTATTCTTGATGGGCATATGGCTGGTGCTCAGCCTGGTTGGCTTCGTGGTGCCCGGCGCCCATCTCGTGACCGGACCGCTGCTGATTGTCGCGACGGTGCTCTTGCTTCCGCTCGACTATGCAGGCTTTGCGCTGGATCGCCGACAAATCCGGTTCCGATCGAGACGCCGATGGCTCCGGACGAATTTTTCGACGATGATCGGATTCGGTGGCGTCGCGTTCATCGCGTGTCTGGTGCCGGGCCTGAATTTGTTGATCTTGCCCGCGCTCGTGACCGCGGGCACGCTCCTCGTATTACGCATCCCGCCAACGGACGCCGATTAGGCGACTCCGACTGGCATCTGTCCCAGCTCTGTCTGATGTCAGAGCGCCAACTCTTTGCGGAGGAATCCCCAGATTCTCTCGCGGACTTCGTCCGGTAGCGTTCGCGTGTCGCCGGGGAATCGCAAGAGTTCTTTCGGTTCCGGGATTGCGTCGAAGAGTTTGTCGGAAGCCTCTGCTGAGACGGAGTCGTCGTCTTCGGCTGCGACGATGAGGATCGATGTGTTGGCGGTTCTGGCGAGATACGACGCTGCGTCGAGGTCCAGTGGCCCCCGGCCGCCGCCAATACCCGCGAGCACGGCTGCGCGTGGGCGCGGATCGTGTGCGAGCAGATAGCTGCCCGCGATGGCGCCCAGGCTGAATCCCATGAAGCCGATTCGATCGCCATCGATTGCAGGGAGTGCAGCGAGCGCATCGAGCGTACGGATCAAGTCGGACGTCGCCTGGCGAGCAAATTCCTCGACGAGCGCACGGGTCTCCGCATCGAGTTCTGGTCCACTCGCAAGTTGGCCGACACCCTGGACGAGTCGTTCACTCAATTTCGGACTCGAGCGTTCGCCGTGCAGAGGAAGGTCGATGGTCGCGACTGCTAGCCCGCAATTGACCCAGGGCGCCGCAATGCCGAGCGCATCGGCGTTCATCCCCTCCGAGGTTCCATGAACGAGCAGCAGGAGTGCGGCGGGCGCTTTCTGCGGTGGATCGGGTAGATAGAGAATGCCGGGTACGAAATCGCCGCGCGAGACGATTTCGAACCGCTGCGCATGCAGCCCCCGCCACCGACTGTCCGTATCGTTGGCAGCACAGTTTACGTTGCCGCTGATGTTGCGGAGCGTGGCCTGAGCTGGATCCTCGGGATGAGGGCGGTAGACGGCGAATTCGGAC
>JAQBEG010000521.1:0-2814 GCA_032123985.1 Deltaproteobacteria bacterium | reverse complement strand
TGTTCGAACCATCCAGTTGCGCGAATCGATCAAAGACCTTGGCGAGCTGATCGGGAGGGATTCCTATTCCGGTGTCTCGGATCTCCAACCGAGTTTCTCCAGCATTAGTTGATCCAGCCCAGATTGTTATTTTCCCACCCTTCTCCGTGAACTTTAGAGCGTTGCCTAGCAGATTGACTAATACCTTATCTAGCGCATCCACGTCGGCGTTCAGCGTTGGCAGATTGTCGAATCCCTCGACGGACAGCTCGATACCCTTTCGCTCCGCGAGCGGTTTTGCCCCCGCAACAACGTCGTCAGCCAAGTCCCGGAGAATCATAGGCTGACGATCTATGGAGAACTGACTACTTTCGAGCTTCGCTAGATCGAGGAGGTTATTGATTAGCTTGTGTAGTCGCCGACCATTCACATCCATGGTTTTCAGCGTCGCTTCGATAAACGCTGGGACCTCTCCATATTCGCCGTCTCGGAGGGCGGCGAGCGGAGCAAGAATTAGGGTCAGCGGAGTGCGGAGCTCGTGGTGGATATTCGCGGTGAAACGAGACTTGGCCCGGTCGAGTTCGCTTAGGTGATCCTTTGCGCGTTCGAGCTCTTCTCTCTGAATAAAGTCTGTGAGTCGCCACCGGTTCAGCATGCGACAGCATGTGACGCTGATGACTGCGGCGGATACTAGAAACGCGACGTTGATCGCATAGGGTTCTGTCTCGATCACTTCGGCGCCGACGAGCGGGAATGCGGCGTATCCGAGCACCAAAGCAATACAGACGCCGAAGGCCTGCTTCGTCGAGAATGGAAGAAGCATCGGCAGGCCGCAGAAAAGCAAAATTAGCCCGGTGAAGTATTCGCTGACCGGTCCGGCGCCGTAGATCACATAGAGCAATAACGCGCCAGTCGCGATGCCAAGAGCGACTAAAGAGATTTCCGGATTCCGTTTGCACATCCAGAAAGCCACAACTGCGAGCACGCAGTTCAGAAGCATACGCGCCGCGAAGAAGCGCCAAAACATCTCGAAATATACGTGGTGATCTAGCCACATAAATACAATGTTCATCGCAACGATGACTGTGGTGGCGATGCGGATGCTGGAAACAGCGCGGGTATCGAGAAGCTCGCGCCTGTACGCGCGATACAGCGCGTCGGCGTCCTTCGCCTCGGAATTGCTCATGAATTCATAGTCGGCCGACAGGCCGGAAACCTTGACGCGAAGTCAGACGGCGGCTGTTGAGCGTCGAACGGTCAAAAGCAGAGCTGGAAGCAGAAACAGATCGGCCAACAGGCAAACGATCGTGACTCCGGCTAAGAGCAAGCCCACGTTGCGGGTAAGCACGAACCCAGAAAAGCCTATCAGGCCGAAGCCCAGGGCGATCACAATCGTCGTCAAGACGACCGGATGTAGTACGCCCGAGATCGAATCGGCGAGAGCCGTCTCCGGGTCTGCGCCGTCTCTCCATCGTTCGTGGAATCCATTGACCAAGTGAATGGTGTCGTCGACCGCGATTCCTAGGGCAAGGCTCCCGATTACCACGGTGCCCGCATCTAAGGAAATTCCAAACCAGCCCATAATGCCAAACACCATCGCCGTCGGGACGACATTGGGAACCATAGATAGAAGAGCCAAGCGAAGACTCCCCAACGCTAGGAGCATCGTGATTCCAATCGCCGCCAATGCCAACATCAGACCTCGCAGCTGACCGTATGCTATTTCGTCTTCTGCGCGAGCAAATTCGTACATAATCCCGGTGGTACGCTGGATGAATCCAGGTGGACCGTGTTGAGCCCACCATTCGTTCGCAAGAGTTTCGATTTCGAGCAGAGCTTCAGAGCCGTTGTCGTTGACTCTCAGCAATATGTTGGCAGCCGATCGGTCACTGGTTACAAGGTCTGGGATTTGATCGACTGACTCGAGGAGAAGGAGATACTGCTCCGCAAGATGGGGCGCGAGCGGGAGAGGGGCCGAAGCGTCGTCGGAGAATCCGCCGTGGATCTGACGAAGCGGATCGCGTATTGACGTGGCTTTGCCGACCTGTTCGAGCGATTCGAGATATTCCGTGAGACCGTCGATTGCCGCGAGCGGGACTGGATCGGTGACGGGGCGTCCGTCTTCAGATTCCACGATTACATTTACCGGACTAATCCCAGATAAGCTGGCTCCTATCGCATCGTAAGAATCTCGAACTTCGTTCCCGGGCGGAAACCACTGTGTAGGATCCGTTTCGATATCAATTCTGAAAATGCCGGCCCCGAGAATTACAAAAATTCCGAGCCAGACGATAAGAAGTGTCCCGCCGTGATTGCTAGAAACTTGAACGATTCGGTTACGTGTAGCGACTTCAAACAATGACGCGCGATGAGATACGGTCGGGGCTTTCCATATCGCAAGCAACGCCGGAGCGAGCGTTAACGTTGCCAATCCGAGCACTACGGCGCCAAGGGCTCCGAACCCGCCCACGTACCGAACTTCGTCGATTGCGACTGTTCCTATTGCGGCGAAGCCGATTGCGGTCGTCAAGCTAGAAAGCGTGACGGGTAATGAGACGCGAACGAGTCGCTCGTTCAGTCCATGGCCCTCGCCGCGGGCGGCGGATAAAAGATGAATTGAGTAGGCGCAACCAAGCGCCAGCATAACCGAGGGGAGAAGCATCGTTACCAAGCTCAATGGCACGCCGGCAAAACCCATCGTCGAAACGACGACCCAAGAGCCGGCAGCGCCAACTGCCAGCGCGACGCCGGTCATTCGAACGGAGCTATATGCGAGCGAGATTATTAGCCCGATCGCGAAAAGCGTGATTGGGACAAAGACAAGAATCTCTTGTC
>JAQBEG010000520.1:0-5857 GCA_032123985.1 Deltaproteobacteria bacterium | reverse complement strand
AATGGGCCTCGGAACTATGAGGGCGAAGAGGGTGCGGAGAACCCCACCTTCCGTCCGCCTTGGCGGATTGTATCCCTCTCGCGGCATCGCGAAAGGTCCTGTGGTCAGGTGACTGAGACGTTTTTCCGATCGGGAAATCCCAGGCCCGGCAGGACCTTCCGGCACGGTCTGCCGTCTCGAGACACTCAAGATTCCAGTCGCCCGGCCGATGCATGACTTATGTTTCGACGCTCATCCGACCCCTTGGCGCTTTCGGAAGCGAGTTTGCTCGCGTTGCGTCCGGCGTTGAATGCGCCGGTCCTGAACACGGACTTCCTTCCTGTCGGGCCGGCACGCGCGGCGATCGTAGTGTTCGCCGAGGAATACGGCGGCATCGGTCTGGCCATCGGCGTGCGATCCAACGACGGTGGGCAGATCGCGGTCTTTCGAAATCAGGAACCGATCGACGCGAGTATCAAAATCGTCGATGCGATTGAGCCGGCGCTCGCGAGTGCCGAGGGGATGGGTTTTCTCTTCGACGAAGACATGGTTGAACGGACGGCAGTGGGTCGAGCCGACGCGATGGGGCTCTGGGCGCGCTTGATGGGTGAACTCGAGATCCCCAAATCGCCCGATGTCGTTTCAGCCGCCGCGATCCTCGAACCGATTCTCGAGACCTCTGACCCCAATGGATCGAGCGCTGTAGAAGCGAACGATGAACTTCTGCTCGACGACGTTGCACCTTTTGATACGGCAGAAATTCCTCTCGATCTCGATCATGAGTTACTGCCCGCGACGCTATCGCCTCCTCCTCAACAGCTGTCAAAGTTTCGAAATTCGACGACCACAGAAACGGACCCCGTCGACGATTCGAGTTCGGTCGCAGCCGGGGGCTCTGCGCTTGGGCGTATTCCGCTTGTCCGCGTCCGCCGTGAGGGATCCAAACAGGTTCCCTTTATTGCCCGTTTACTTTCGAGCTTTTGAAGCCGCATGCTTCCGGAGTCGGCTGGAGAACCAATGAAGATGATAATTCGAAACGATCGCGATATGCGGTGTGTCCCGAGGCTCGTCGGGTTGCTCGCCGCGGCCCTGATCGCTAGCAGTGGTGGATGCCTGGTTCCTGACACTGTCCTGCTCGGTGGCTTGCAACCCGTGTCAGAGGGGATCGCCAAGCGTGATCTGGGCATCGACTACTTGTCTTCGGGTCGAACGGCGATGGCCATTCGCGAATTAACGACGTCGATTCAAGCCGAACCGGACGACCCCGAGACGCATCTTTGGCTTGGAGAAGCATATCGCCGCAAGGGCAAGAACGAGGAAGCCGAATCGTACCTTTTCAGCGCGGTCAGATTGGCCAAAAAGGACGGGAACATTCCGGCGGAGCATGCCGCACGGCTCAATCTCTCGGCGCTGCTCTCACAGCTCGGTCGCTACGATGAGGCACTCGAGCATTGTGAAGCGCTATCGGCTGATCCGACGTTCGCCGCGCCCTGGCGGCCCCTCACGAATTGCGGCTGGGCTCTGTTACAGCTGGGACGGTTCGATGAAGCTCGGGCGAGCTTCGAGGAGGCGCTCTCCTACTTTCCACGCTTCGGTCCCGCGCTCCTGAATCTCGGAATTCTGCTGAACAAGCAGGGCCACACCCTCGCCGCGATCAAGACGCTCGAAAGAGCGCTCGACTCCGGCCGCCTCGGTGCGTCGGCTCTGGGTGAGGCCCATTACCGGCTCGGCGAGATCTACGTCGGGCTCGGTCGCCGGGACAAGGCGGTCGAGCATTTTCGAGAGGCCTCAGACAACGCCCCATTCGCGGAGTGGAGCGTCCAATCACAGGCCTACCTGGATCTTCTCCACTGAGCCAAAACGAACTGGCTCGCTGCTACGCTCCCTGTCTGTGGGGTGGGTATGATCGAGCACGAATCATCGTCGGCAAACGCCGGCGGCGCATTGTCCGAATCGGGAATCAGAGACACCTTTGAGTCTCACCCGATTGGAGAATATCTTCGTCGTCAGCGCGTGCTCCGTGGTATTTCGACCGAGGAACTCGCTTCGATCACGCGAATTCCCCTTCGCTCCCTCGAGCGGCTCGAAAGCGGTCAATTCGATGGTGAAATCGACGGCTTCGTTCGCGGTTTTGTACGGACCGTGGCCAGCGCGCTGGGACTCGATGCCGATGACGCGATCTCGCGCATGCTGCTGGAGCCCGATCCCGGCAACTGGGAGCGACACTCCCCCAGTCGTAGTTTTAAGCAGGGCCTGGTTGGGCTAGTGCTGCTGTTGCTGCTGGTGGTGACATTCTTTGTGCTGCGTGCAGGCTGGAACGTTCTGCTGGGCGCGGCGTCGACACCCGGCTCGAGTGAGGTCGTGATCTGGCAGGATCCGGTTCGGGCTCTCGCCGAGGCAACAGGCCTTCAACTCGATGCGGTGGGCGAGATCGATCCGAGTTCGCGCCCTTCGACCGATTCCGAGATCCACGCGTCCGAGGTGTCGCGTACCATAATGGAACGCTGACGAGGCGCGTGGAATGGCTGCTCTGAATTGTGAGGCCGTGCTCTTGCGCTCGGTGGATTTTGGAGAGTCCGATCGAATCGTCCATCTTTTGACGGCGCGGACAGGTCGGCTCACAGCGATTGCAAAGGGGGCTCGCCGTAGCCGACGCCGCTTCCCCGGCACCCTCGACGTTTTCAATCATCTCGAGATCAATGGTCGGGTGAAGCCGCGGGCCTCGATGGCTTTCCTCGAGCAGGCAAAATTATTGAATCCCTTTCTAGGGTTGCGTTCCGATCCTTCGCGTTACGCGCTTGCCAGCTTCGTTACCGAGATGCTCGACCGACTCTCGCCAGAGGGAATCACTGGGCCCGAGGCCAACCGCCTATTCCAATACGCCACCGAGAGTCTCGGGTTGCTCGAAAAGGTGCGCCCGACCGCGACGCTGCGCCTCCTGCTCGAGTTGCGCGGATTCGACGCGCTGGGTCTCCGGCCGGAACTCGGACGCTGCGTGCGTTGTGGGCGAGTGCCGAGCGATCAAGTCGCGCAGGATCACCGGGTCAATTTCCACGTCCCCGATGGCGGAATCGTCTGCACAGCCTGTGCTCTTCGACTCGATGGTCTCGTGTCACTCGAACTCGGCACGTTGCACATCCTGACACGTGGATTGGACAGCACGGCCGATTCCCTCGCGGAGATTTCGCTGGGCGCCGACGCGCTCGCTCAGGCCGCCCGTCTGGTGTTTCGGTTTCAGCGTTTTCACGTCGGTGTCGAGCTCCGCAGTGAGAGGTTCCTGGAGGAGATCCTGCCGATCGGGGTGTCCAGCATGGCTTGACCCTAGGGTCCCGGATGGGGGATACTCCGCCGCCCTGATAGCCGTGCGGACCCCCAGCTCAGCGCATTCGCACATGATCGCGTCAACCGCCCGCCGCGTCGGGCTCGCAAGAAAGGGAAGACCCCTTCCAGTGTCATCCCTTGCAGGGTCCTGAAACGCATGTCCGAATCGTCTTCTGATTCCTCCAACCGCGACGCCGCGGAACGTGACCGCCATCCGCTCGCGATGGAAACCCTCGTTTCGCTCTGTGCTGCGCGTGGGTTCATCTACCCATCCAGCGAGATCTACGGGGGCATCGCAGGATTCTGGGACTACGGACCGCTCGGCGTCGAACTCAAGAATAATCTCAAAGCCTTTTGGTGGCGCCGGATGGTTCGCGAGCGCGATGATGTTGTCGGCATCGACAGCGCGATCATTTCGCATCCGAGAACCTGGGAAGCCAGGGCCACGTTGAAGGTTTTAGTGATCCGATGGTCGATTGCCGAACCTGCAAGAGGCGTTTTCGCACGGATCAGATCGAGGGCGAACGTTGCCCAGAGGCGCCCACGAAACGGGCGATCAGCGACTGCGACCTCACCGAGAGCCGAGACTTCAATCTGATGCTCCGCACCGAACTCGGCGCGTCCGTCGACGACTCGACCACCGCATACCTCCGTCCGGAGACCTGTCAGGCCATATTCTCCGGTTTCAAGCGTGTTCGGGAATCCGCGCGCCAGAAAGTTCCGTTCGGAATCGCCCAGATTGGGAAGGCCTTTCGGAACGAGATCACGCCTAGAAACTTTACGTTTCGGTCACGCGAGTTCGAACAGGCCGAGATGGAATTCTTTTGCCACCCGAGCGAGAGCGAGGAATGGTTCGCTCATTGGCGGCAAGAGCGCTTTCAATTTCACAAGGACCTGGGCATCGACGAAAGGCTGCTTCGGATTCGCCCGCACGCGGCCAACGAGCTCGCTCATTATGCAAGGGCGGCAGACGACATCGAATTCCTTTTTCCATTCGGATGGCTAGAGATCGAGGGCATTCACGACCGGGGTGATTGGGATCTATCGCGCCACTCCGAGTATTCGGGCAAGGAACTGGCGGTGACGAACGAAGAGACGAAGGAGCGATTCACGCCGATGGTGATCGAAACGTCGGTTGGCATCGATCGGACGACGCTCGCGTTGCTGGTCGCGGCTTATAGCCAGGAGACCCTGGAGAACGGCGAAGGACGGACGGTCATGCGGTTTCATCCCTCGCTTGCGCCAATCAAAGCCGCAATTTTGCCTCTTTCGAAGAAACTCGCAGAGCCGGCGCGCGCGATTCAGAACGAGCTTCGAAAATATTTCAACGTTGCCTATGACGATGCGGGAAACATCGGGCGTCGCTACCGCCGACAGGATGAGGTGGGGACACCTTTCTGCGTAACCTATGACTTCGATTCGAACGACGATGGATGCGTCACGCTGAGGGAGCGAGACTCGATGGGCCAGACGCGGATCCCGATCGAGCAACTGCTGCGGCATCTACGAGATCTTCTGGAGGATCGCGCATGATTGCTCGAAAGCGTTCAGCAGCCAAAGGGAAGAAGACGCAGGCCGTCGGTCGAAAATCCGCGAAGAAGGCCGCTGGGAAATCAGCCAAGAAGGGCGCCAAGGAGAAGAGCGCCAAAAAGAAGGCGATAAAGAAAAAGCCGTCGAAGAAGGGCACCTCGAAGCCCTCGACCCGGAAATCCAGGACGAGCGTGTCGGCTGGCAGTCGGATTAAATCGGCCGCGACCCATCGAAGTGTATTTTCCTTCGGCTCAGGCATGGCAGATGGGCGTGCGGGAATGAAGGAGATTCTGGGTGGGAAGGGCGCCAACCTCGCAGAAATGACGTCGATCGGGATTCCCGTCCCGCCTGGATTCACGATCTCGACGGATGTGTGTGCGGAGTTCAACAGGCGTGGCCAGAGGCTTCCGCCGGACGTGAAGGCGGATGTTTTGACCGCGCTCGCCAACGTCGAAAAACTGATGGATCTGCGTTTCGGAGATGCCGACAGGCCACTTCTGGTTTCGATCCGATCGGGCGCGCGCGCGTCGATGCCCGGAATGATGGATACGGTTCTGAATCTCGGACTGAACGACGAGACGGTCCGCGGACTGGCCACGATGGCGGACGATCGTTTTGCGTTCGACAGCTATCGGCGGTTCATCCAGATGTACGGCGACGTGGTTCTCGGCATCGCGCACGATCGATTCGAGCATTGCTTCGACGTCGAAAAAGAATCGAATGGTGTCACGCTCGATACGGAACTGTCGGGGCAGGCCCTTAGGCGCGTCGTTGCCGGCTATCTCGAGATCGTCGAGGAATACACGCAAAAGCCCTTTCCACAGAACCCACTGGAGCAGCTCTGGGGTGCGATTGGAGCGGTCTTCAGTTCGTGGGAAAATCAGCGTGCGATCGCCTATCGCCGGATCAATGGCATTCCCGACGACTGGGGCACGGCCGTGAACGTCCAATCCATGGTCTTCGGGAACATGGGCGATAATTGTGCAACTGGCGTTGCGTTCACGCGCAATCCGGCCACGGGTGATCG
>JAQBEG010000519.1:0-3135 GCA_032123985.1 Deltaproteobacteria bacterium | reverse complement strand
GAGGCCGTCATCATCAGGCCGGTGAAGCAGGCGGCGGTGCAGACCATCGACATCGCCACGAGCAGCAGCATCAGCGCACCGATCGTGCAAGCCAGTACGCTCATGAACGGGAAGAGCGAAACCTTCGCCTGACCCCGGCCTACCACGGTCTAGCCCTCGCGCCGATCGCTCGGTCGCATCGAAGCCACCAGTCGTCGCGCCAGGGCCGCGATCGTCGCTTCATCGGCGTTCGCGGTCGATTCGTCACGCAATTTTGGGATCAGATGCTCGGCGCAGTAGTCGTCGACTTCGCTGAGAAATGTTTCCTCGATGCGCTGAACCGCGCTGGCGGGAAACATGATGAGGATACTCATCACGAGCGCCAGCAGGGTCGTATCGAAGGCCACCCCAAGGCCACCGGTGACGAGTCCGATCGATTCCTTCATCCCATCGAGCGACGAGGCCGCCTCGAGGGTCGCCGAGAAGCCCGCCACGGCGGCGCCGATTCCGATGACGGTACCGATGAAGCCCAGCGTCGGGACTGCCCAGACGAACACCCGAACGAGTGCATAACTCGCATCGACCCGGCCTTCATCCGCGCGCAACTCCGACGCCAGGAATTCGACGACTTCGACCGCGCGCCGCCGCGATTGGAAGTGGCGCAGCGCGCGTTCGACCCGACGGGCCAGAAAGCTTTCCGAAATTTCCATGGGCTCCGCACGTAGCGCTCCGAGGGCAAGGTCCGCGTCGTCCGGTCCGAGAAGCCCGTCCGATCCGATCGCGATCAGGTTCCGGTCGAGCATTTCGCGTTCACGCCTCAAGCGAAGCATCTTCGCCACGAGCAAGAAGAGTGCCCAGAGAGAGATCAATGTGATCACGTAGGGCACCCAACCGCGATCGGTGAAGAGCGCGGTCAGGCCTGTACTCGGAAGCAGGTAGAGCAGCCCGTAGAAAAGCACGGTCGTAGCGAGCCCAAGTAGAGCGGCCGGCCAGCTCGACACTTCAGCGGGCGCGCCCCAATTTTCCGGGCGACGCTGCGAGATGAACGGGGCCGACGAATGCTCGTGTCCACGGGCGCTCGCGGTCTCCGGGGGCGCGGACTCAACCGCCTCGAGGACGGACGCTCCAGGTAGCGAGGAGCGACCACAATCACGACATCGGAGGATCACGCCATCCTCGTCCGCGGCAAGCTCAACAGATTCGCAATAGGGGCAAACTCGACCCATCGAAACGACGTCCTCCCACGGCGCATTCCATCACAGAACGCCCGCCCGGTCCGTGACCGAGGCGATCCGGAGACTAGGACCGAAATGGATCCGGCGCCGCGCCTGCTAGCCTCCGCGCCTCCATGGCAAAGGATTCCCCGACAATTTCGCGCCGCCGTCTAGCCCGAGTTGTCGGACTTTCGCCGGACGCATCACGGCAGCAGATCGAAACGGCGATGCCTCGGCTGATGGAACGGCTTCTTCGTCGACTCGATTCGGCAGACGAAGCCGAGGCCATCACGCTCCGACGAGAGATCACGGACCTCGAAACGAGTCGTGCGTATTTCGCTGCATCACCCGGCGATCGTTTCAGGCCGAGCCGATGGCAGGCACGCCTCGGCGTCTTGCTCGGCACGGCGTTGACGGTGGGCCTCCTGCTTGCCTACAACGCTGGCTACCGAATCAGCCGCGTGACCGCAGATGAATCGGTGACGTTCGCCGAATCGAATGCGCAACTCATCCTCGACGGGCGATTGCCCGGCGCCACGCTACGCGTGCTGGACGCCGATCGCGAGGAGCTTCTAATCAAGGTTCCCGCGGAAGCGGCGCACGTCGAGTTGGTCGAAGGGCGTTATGCCATCGAGGTGAATCGCGAGGATTGCCCGGATCAGTGGACCCGGTCGATCTACTTCGAGGCTGCTTCGATACACCGATTCGAACCGCTCATCTGTCAGGGAGAAGGGCGACTGACGGTTCGCTCCAACGTGTCCCGCGACCGATTGAGAATCGATGGATTCGATGTTGGCCCGACGGGCGAAACGTTGCACACGCTCGGAGTCGGCGACCATGAGATTCAGGTCGAGAAAGCAGGCTACCAGCCCTTCCTGGGGAAGGTTCGAATCCGCCCCGACGAAGAACTGGAGCTTCGCGCAGAGCTTATTGCAGGTTCCGCGGGGCCTCCGATCGGACGACCGATGCCAGTCACGAAGATGGCCCCTTCGCAGGCGCCCTCGACGTCGGTCCAACCGGAACCCTTCGATGTTTCGAGCCTGGAGCAGGGCTTCAAACCCAAAGCGGCGGACTTCGGGCTCACAGCGCGGGATCTGTTGCCGGATGACTTCAATTCGCGAGACTCGACGGGCGGAGGATCCACGGCTTGGCACGATCGCGTCTCGGCCGAACTGATTGCACGGTATGACCTCGATGGCTCCGGCCTGATCGACCAGCTCGAGGAAAGCGAAGCAATTTCGTGTGCTGTCTGGCTCGAGATCGAGCGAGATTTCGACGGGGGCGGCCTGGGTCTGCCAATGGTTCGCTATTACGGCTTCGATGGCAGTGAGTGGCATCCCAGAGCACTTGGATTCGTGCGATCCCATCGCAGCGCCGTATTCGAAAAGATGAAGGAGTGCGGTCTGGCGACCTAAGGTGCTTCGCCGCGAATAGGCCGGAGATCGACTCGGCGATTGTAGAGCTTATCCTGGTCGCTCTCTTCAACCTCACGCAGCGGGTCAGACATTCCATAACCTTTCGCGACGAGCCGATTCGACGTGATGCGATGTCGTTCGAGGAGGTCGTTTCGCGCCGAATCAGCCCGCGCCTGCGAGAGTGGTCCGTTGATGGCCGCGTCCCCGTCTAGATCGGTATGACCGCCGAGCACGAATCGAGTATCGAGATATTCGGAAGCGAGAACCTCACCCAGCACGTCGAGTCCTTCGCGCGATTCGGGCGTCAGATCTGCCGAATTCTTCTTGAAGTGGATCTCGAAATTGAGACGTGGTGCACTGCGCACCGAGACTACGGCGTCCGCGCCCTGACCTTCGGCGAGCATCGCGGCCAGCGCATCGTTGATGACGGCGCTGTCGATGTTCTCCTTCGCGATAAACATCTGACCGGAGACGGTCTGGATCTTTTCTGCCGAGGGGTTTCCCTCGAGCTGCTGATAGACCCGGCT
>JAQBEG010000518.1:0-3652 GCA_032123985.1 Deltaproteobacteria bacterium | reverse complement strand
CGCAAAACGTTTTCATGATCGTCTCCGTCTCGGGCGAGAGTGCGTAGCCGAGGAAGTCGTAGATTCGCCTGATCTCCTTCAGGGGGTCGGTCATCAGGTCGGCGTAGTGAACGTCGAGGAACGATTCGGAAGGCAGCACGCGTCGGGCTTCCATGGCGTCATGAACGCCGTTGCGCTGTTTCTCGCGGAACTGCCGCCCGACGGCGAGCGGGTCGACCTCGTGACTGAAGAGCCGTCGCGCGTGGGCCATCATGCTGCAGAACGAGGGCACGACGACGGCGGGATCGCGGTGCGTCACGATCACGCGCGCGCCGGGAAAGACTTCGAGCAGCGTCGGCAGGTTCTCGAGGTGGTGCGGCGTCTTGCCAAGATAGGTCCCCGGCCGCTGCCAGAGGAGCAGCTGAACGAGCCTTCGGAAGTAGCGGTACATCGGGCCTTGGTCCGTCTCGTGAAGCCAGGCGCTGTAGGTTGGGACCGACAGCGTCGCGTCGACGGTCGGGCTCATGAAGCTGCCATCCTGAAGCAGCACGTCTTCTTCGAGTCCGTCGGCTTCGACGGGATGAATGGCAAAGAACTCGGGCGCCAGGTATTGCAGCGCTCGTTCCGCGCGCTCCGCGCGTTTGATGCGTGGGTCCCGCCCGGCGTGGTGCGCGCCAGGAAACGGGGCAGGGGACAAACCTTCCCAGGACGCGAGCGGTCGAAGCCGGGGCTCGCAGCCCAGCAGGCGGTGGAGCAGGGTTGTGCCGGTGCGGGCGAGGCCCGCGATGAAGACCGGGTTCTCGATCGGCATCGCCGGGATCTCGGCGTGTTCTCGAGTGAGCGCCTCTAGTCGTAATCGGGTCGACAGCGATCCTACGATCGTTCCTCGGATCACCATGCGGCCGAAGGGATGAAGGTTCGCTTCGCCTTCGAGGGACTCGAGGAGTCGACGGAGCGCATCCTGTGTGACGGGAAGGTCGAAATCAGTTCCCAGGTCCGAGAGGCCCGACGCCTTGCGCGCGGCCCGCACGAGCGCGTCGCGCGTGAGCGCAGGCTTGCCGAGGCCAGCGGCTTGCAGCGCCCCCCAAGCCATATTGAGGGCGCGGACCGGCGCACGATGGGCGGGAAGCGAGAACTCGCTCACGCGAGCTCGGACAGCTTTACGACGCGACACTGTGGCTCCGGGTGCTCGTCGGCCCGTATCCATCGGAAGCACATCGTGCCCTGCTCGTGACCCGCCGTCTCGATCCAGTTCGGATGGCCGGGATCCTGGTGGGCGACGATCAGCTTGAGCGAACCATCGGCTTCATACACCGCGGTGTGTTTGTTGATCGTCACGCGGAAGTAGCGATAGTCCAGCGACTCCATCCAATGATTGTCGAGCTGGAAATTCCAGGAGCGACACTCCGGCGGCTTCACCTCGATCACGAGCGCCTCTTCGGGGCCGAGCGCCCAATAGCTGTGGTAGTAGCAGATGTTCGGGTCGCCTCCGGCGCCCATCGAGACCGAGTCGTCGAATCGGGGCAGCGCGTTCGTGTGCGCCTGGAAGCCCTTGGCCCAGCCCGAGAACAGGTTCGCGCAGCCAGCGACGAGGCCGGCCGCGGATGCGAGGCCCTTGTCGACCAATTCAGGCGTCAGCGGGGAGGGCCGCTTCGCGCCGCCGATGCGCTCGATGCGCAGGTCCGCCGGAGTCTCATTTGCGCGGTCGAGATAAGTCTGGCGAACGATCAACTGGGTCGTTTTCGGGACCATCCGAAGCCAGTTCCCAGGCTTCTCGTCGCACGAAAGGACGATCTCGAAGCACCCGTCGTCGTCGATCTCGAGATCCTCGGCGTCGAGGTGACCGCTCTGTTGCGAGTCTCCTGAACTGGCCACGCCCGCCGTCTGGGTGGCGAAGTCGAGATAGTGGATCGTGTTGCGCTGGCCCACGATCCTATATTCGTATCGTCCGCTCAGCTGGGCATTCTGATAGTAGTTGTCCGGATTGTCGGCACCGATCTTCGCCGTCTCGTGGATTGGACGGTGCAGTTCCGGCGCCAGGGGGTCGGCGTACTCGAGGAAGGATTCGAGGCCAGCACGCGTGAGCCGGCTGAGGTAGCGGAATCCCTCGGCGCGGTTGAGCGGGTCGTCGGGCATTCCTTCCGCGAGGATCGTCTGGCCGGCCGCTTTCAACGTGTCACAGAACTCGTCCCAGGATTTTCCGGTCTGGATTCGCTCGCGACGGTCTTCCTCGCTCATCATCTTCCTTTCGGTGCGCTCGCTGTGTCGCTGTGTCGCTGTGTCGTTGTGTCGCCGTGTCGTCGTGTCGCCGGCTCACGGTGGCCCCTTACTCTCGGCTTCCTTCTTCAAGCCGAGCCCACAGTCGGTGAAGCCACGCTCCATCGCCCGACCAAAAAGACCCAGGACGAGAGGGCGCAGCCAACCCCTGAACGTGTCCTCGCTAATGTATCGAGTCCGGCCACTATCGACGGGCGTCAACGTCTGAACTCGTTCGGCATGGAGGAGGACCCCTCCGCCCATATGCAGTTCCCAGCCGAGGGTATATTGCGCGTTTCGCGTCAGAAATTCGACACGCGTGATGAGGAATTTCCCAACGAGCCGTACGCGCATCTCGACCGGTGCGCCGATTTCGAGGTTCGAGGTGATCTCTGGTGTGAAGGGATTCCACTCGGCATAGCGTTCGAGGTCGGTCAGGATCTTCCACACGCGCTCGATCGGCGCGTCGATCTCGACTTCGGCTCGGACGCGGTTTCGGGTCACGGTCATCGGTAAGACTCTCGTTCTGGTAATCCGCCACGAAGCGAACCATCGCGCGCGACGGCGCAGCGGAGTATCAGCAAAGGAACATTCGTCGCACGCTTCGCGGGGACCGCCTCAGAAGATCAGATCGGCCAGGATTCGACGGTGGTGAATCGCGTCGCCGTACTGGCTTTCGCCCCAGAGCGCGCGGCGTCGGTATAGCTGCGCGTCGCACTCGTACGTGAAGCCGTATCCGCCGTGGAACTGGATCGCTCGGTCCGCCGCGAACGCGAGCGCTGGGCCGGTATGGGCCTTGGCCATGCGTACGGCGATCTCGCCTTCCCCCGCCTTCTCGAATGTATGGGCTGCTGCGTAGAGATGGGAGCGCGCCTGCTCGAGTCTTACGTGCGCCTGGACGGCCGTGTGCTTCAGCGCCTGATAGGAACCGATGGGGCGACCAAACTGCTTGCGTGAGTTGAGGTAGCTGACGGTATAGGCGATACAGCTGGTACCGCCGCCGCACATCTCGGCGGTGGCGAGCAGCGCGCCCGCGAGTTCGATACGCGAGAGTGCGGCTGTTATTCGACTCTCATCGAGCAGGGCGGTCTGCGGCACGCTGACGCCGTCCAGTACCACGCGGAAAGAACGTCGCGTCTCGTCGATGACCGTTTCCCGGCGCATCTCACAGGTAGCGATGGAGGCGGCGTCGAGCAGCACCAGCGCTGGCACGCCTCCGAGCGAGACCGACACGATCATCCACTTCGCTACGTGGGCGTCGAGCACGAGACATTTCGTTCCCGAGAGTTCGATCCGATCGCCGCTGCGCTCGGCCGTGCATTCGATGTGCGTATTGTCGAAGTCGGCGTGGGGTTCCGGGAAGGCGAGGGTGGCCGCGGTGCCCGAGGCGAGTTGCGGGAGCACCTCGCTTTTCTGC
>JAQBEG010000517.1:0-3345 GCA_032123985.1 Deltaproteobacteria bacterium | reverse complement strand
TAGCGATCGGGCGGGTCTCGAGGATGTCCACGTCGTCGCGCTCGCCGGATTGGTGATGCTTCTCTCGTCGCCGCTTTCCTGGCTTCACTATTTCGTAGCAGCGCTGCCGATGCTGCTCATCGTGCTGCGGCCCACAGCCGTTCTAGGCTCTGGCGGTGCATCGTGGATGTTGACTAGAGCTGCTGCGTCCATCGCGCTGCTCGCCGTGATGATGTGGCCACTCGTCGTTCTCGAGGTGGGAAGCACGCGGAGTCGAGCGGTTTTCTTGTGTGTGGGCACCACTATTCTGTTCGGCCTCGGTCTGCGGGCGTTGCTCGGGTTGCGAACGGATTTTGCCGATGCTCGAGACGGGGCATAACGCGGCGTCTCGTGTATGTTGCGAAGATGAAACGCGCTCCCATGAATGTCTCCAAGAGTCTCTCGATTCTAGTCTGTCTCGTTCTTGCGGTGTGTCTCGCTTGTTCGGAGAATAAATCTCCCCGGTCGGTCATTCTGATCACGATCGATACGCTCCGCGCGGATTCTCTCTCGGGTGCCGGATATTCGGAGTCCATTTCGCCTTCGCTGAATACGTTCGCCCAACATGGAACACGCTTCGAGTGGGCCTTTTCGACGAGCTCATATACTGTTCCATCTCATGCGTCGATGTTAGTCGGAATGTATCCCAGTTATCATTCCGCCGGTCTGATGAACGGGCAACAGAAGCTGCAGCTCGCGGAAACGACTCTGGCTGAGATACTCCAGGACGCAGGTTGGGAAACGGCGGCGATCGTCAGCAATGCGGTACTCAATCGGGCGGTGGGGCTGGGTCAGGGCTTCGAGAGCTATGATGACGACCTTCCCGACAGAGAACTCGTCCGTCGGATGCAGGAGCGCCGCGCCCCGAACGCAGTCGACCGGGCACTCGAGAAGATCGTCGAATTCGGGGATCGGCCGTTCTTCCTCTGGTTGCACCTACAGGATCCGCACGGGCCCTACACGCCGCCGATGACCATTTCCGGGCCGCGCGGGTCGAACGACGAGCCACCGGCCGGCCCATTGCTTCCTGTCGGACGGGACTACTCTGGATTCCGCGCCATCCCGGCCTACCAGGCTTACGGAACAGAGCGGGCATTCGGAAACTACCGTGCCCGCTATGAGCGCGAAGTGAAATTTCTCGACGGAGAGCTGGCGCGTCTGTTCGCGTACATCGATGAACACGAATCGTTGCAGCATATGCTCGTGGCCGTGACTGCGGATCACGGTGAAGCCATGGGAGAGGATGAATTCTATTTTGCACACGGCCACTCCGTCGGGCTCGAACAAGTCCACGTTCCGCTCATTTTCGTCGGAGAGGGAGTGCAATCAGATCGAATGGTTTCTGCGCCGGTGACCAACATGAGCGTCTTCGCGACGATACTCGAATACCTGGGCCAACCCATTCCTCCCGAGGTTCAGAGTAAGAGCCTTCTTCGCGCGCTCACCGTCGGCGACGAAGTGCCTCGGGGGCCGCTCTTCACCGAGAGCTACACCCAACGCGGAATCGTCGATGAGGGTCAGTACCTTCGCGCCGACCGCAGGCCGGCATCGCTCAAACGTTTTTGGCGTGTCAGCCCGATCTCGGGAGGCTACATAACCCCGATGGGCACTGAGACACTTCGGCTGGGCTCGTCGATGGCGAAAGGAGTCGCGAACTCAGCCGCGCTCGAGCGACGTCTTGGGGCCTTCGACCGCTCCGCCGAGAAAGTCTTGAGGTCATTCCGAAAACGCGCCATCGAGAGCGAACTCAGTCCGGAACAGATCGAAGATTTACGCGCACTCGGATACGCGCGCTAGAACCCATCGCCAACGGCACGATCAACTGTCGTTTGGCGCGGAGTCGGTCTGATGCGCGTGGCGAGGATGTAGCTGATTTGCGTCGGGCAGAATCTGTCCGTAGGCTGCCATTTGGGGTTTTCGGCGAGCGAATGGCATCTTGCAGTTTCTTGAACCTCGTTCTGAGGAGTGTTAGTCAATGGTCGGGCCGTCCCATCGGCAGCTTGCAACGGCGTTGCTCCTGCTCAGTGTTCTGGGAATCGCGACCTATGGCCGTGTGATCGACAACGGCTACGCCTTCGATGCCTATTACACAGTGCGTGACAATCCTCAGGTGCGTCCAGACGTGCCCCTGGCGGAGGTTCTTCTCGCGCCCTATTGGACCGGCGAGAACACGGAGGGGCGCGGACTCTATCGACCCCTTTCGGTGCTGAGCTTTCAATTGACGCGACGGGTCTGGGACGAGCCACTGGCTATCGATCATGCGATCGATCTGGGCTTCCACGTACTCTGCTGCCTGGCATTGTTGGCCTTTCTCATGCAGATGGGCGCTCGGTTCGGAGTCGCATTGACGCTGGCCGTCGTATTCCTGCTGCATCCAATACAGACGGAAGTCGTGGCGAGCCTGGTTGGGCGAACTGATTTGCTAGCGACGTTTCTTGCGTTGCTCGCGTTGAATCTTGCGCTGACGGGCGGCATCGCCAGGCCTCTGGTCTGGATCGGAATCTTTGGGCTTTTTTCGCTGTCGTTGCTCGCGAAAGAATCTGCCGCCAACCTTCTCGTGCTCCTTCCCGCTTGTTGGGCGGCTCGGGCGCTTTGGCGTGGGGCGACTTCTGCAGAGGCTGCGCGCGGCGCGTTTCCGCTGGTTCTCAGTCTTGGCCTAGCAATGGTCTGCTATCTGGTGCTGCGGCAGATTGTGTTGGGAAATCTGCTCGTCACGGAATCGGCGATTCAAAACGATGATGTCCTGGGCTTTTTTGAGCTGCGTTGGCGTGCTCTGGCGTTCGCGAGTCTTTATGCGCAAAAGCTGATTTGGCCCCACCCCTTGCTTCCGGACTACCTCACGGGCGTGATCTCCCTCGCGGGGTTTGGGCTCAGTATTCGAGCGCTGGCGGCGGGCGCGATGATCCTTGGGAGTCTCGCATGGCCAGCCTGGGCCTGGCATCGGCACCGACGTCTGACGCGCACCCATCTTGGCATCGTGCTTTTCTGGCTTGCCGTGGCGCCGGTGAGTAATCTGATCATCCAGATCGGAACTCCCTTCGGCGAACGCCTGCTCTATTTCCCCTTGATCTTTCTTCTTCTTGCGGCGATCGACCTTCCGATCTGGCGTCCGGTCAGCGTCGCAGGGCTCGAGCAGGGGCCGAAGCTGTGGCCGGCCTGGGCGGCGTTGGCCATCGCGATGGGCTTGCTGAGCGCGGCGCGAATGCCCGAATGGAAGAACAACCGCAGTCTTTTCGAGGCAGCGGTGAGAGACTGTCCGGCGAACTATTACTCCCAGCTGGCCCTGGGAGCCACGCTCATGCGCGACGGGGGCGGGCCTCGCGAACG
>JAQBEG010000516.1:0-4219 GCA_032123985.1 Deltaproteobacteria bacterium | reverse complement strand
GCACGTGGCGCGGGTCGAGGCGCCGATACCCCGCGCGAAGCCGTGGTCGTCGGAATCGCCCGTGCTCTATCGGTTGCTGGTTTCGCTGCTCGACCCCGAAGGTCGTGTCGTTGAAGTCGTGACGAATAGCGTAGGGTTTCGCCGCGTCGAAATCGCCGGACGTGAACTCCGGATCAACGGTCGCGCGGTCCCAATTCGGGGTGTGAACCGTCACGATCACGATGAAACGCGGGGCAAGGCGGTACCGCGCGAGAAAATGCTCGAAGACGTACTGCTCATGAAGCGCTTCCACTTCAACGCCGTACGAACGGCCCATTATCCGAATGATCCCTACTTCTATGAACTCTGCGACGAGCACGGGCTATACGTCGTGGACGAGGCCAACGTCGAGTCCCATGGCCTGATGCAGATGCTCTCGAAACAGCCGCGTTACGAACACGCGATCCTCGATCGAATCGTGCGCATGGTCCGACGCGATCGCAATCATGCCTGCATCATCGTCTGGTCACTCGGTAACGAGGCGGGCTACGCCCCTATCCACGCCGCCGCGCGCGCCCACCTGCACCATCTCGATCCGACACGTCCGGTGCAATACGAGGGCGCGATCGGTGCCGAGCGCGCGCGCCTCGGATTTTCGGGCGGAGACGCGGAGGCCGCCTACTACCAGCGCCTCCAAGACTCCGACATTGTCGCGCCGATGTATCCCGAGATCGCCGAAATCGTGCGATGGGCGAAGACCTCTGGCGACGATCGACCGCTCATCATGTGTGAGTACTCCCATGCGATGGGCAATAGCAATGGCAGTCTTGCCGACTATTGGGAAGCGATCGAGGCAACGCCCGGCTTGCAGGGGGGCTTCATCTGGGACTGGATCGATCAGGGACTGCGCCGGGAACATTCCGACGGTCGCATCGATTGGGCCTACGGCGGAGATTTTGGCGATCAACCGAACGACGCGAATTTTTGCATCAATGGCATGATCGGCCCCGATCGGACGCCCCATCCGGCGATGTACGAATGGAAGAAGATCGCCCAGCCGCTCCGAGTTGATGCGGAGGATCTGCGTCACGGGCGTATTCGCGTCACCAGCCGGACCGATTTCACATCGCTTTCGTGGCTCCGCGGGACTTTCGAGCTCTCTGTTGACGGTCTAGTGGTGCAGCGAGGAGCGCTTCCCAGGTTGGACCTCGGTCCCGGCGAATCGCAGACCATCTCGCTCGCATTGAGTCGCGAAAAATTGCACGGGGAGGCATTCCTGACCCTTCGATTCTTCGCTCGCCAGGCCTCGCCATGGTCGGAGCGCGGCGAGGAGATCGCCTGGGAGCAGCTTGCGGTTCCGTTGCCGAAGCGGCGGTCCCGTAAACGCCAGGCGGGTCGAGTTGCAGACCCGACTGCGGATCCCGTGGTTTCACGTGATGGTGAGATCGCCGAGATTCGTACCGACCGCGCCTGCACAGTCGTCGATCTCGCCGAGCACCGACTGCAGTCGATCAACGCCGCAGGTCGCGCGTTATTCGAAGAAGCGCCCGCGCTGCAACTCTGGCGTGCGCCCCTCGACAACGACGGCATGTATGGCCAGGGCCCGGTGGCGCGTTGGCGGGAGTGGGGACTCGACCGGCTGTCGCTGTTTTCTCGGACCTCTTCGCTCAGGCGCCGTGCCGGAGCCGCGATCTTTGTCGTCAGCGAGGTGTGGCATGGGTCCGGCACCGGGATTGCAATATCCCATCGGCAGCGTGTCATCATGGACGTGGCTGGCATCCGATTCGAACATGAGATCAAGATTCCGCGCATGCTCGATGACATCCCGCGTGTCGGTGTTCACTGGCTGCTGCCCCGAGGTCACGAAGACGTCGAGTGGCTCGGCCTCGGGCCTCACGAAAACTATGTCGACCGCCGTGCCGGCGTCTTCTTTGCTCGTCATCGAGCGCGCGTCGACGATCTCTTCCATCCCTACGTCAGGCCACAATCCCAGGGCAACCGGACGGGCACGCGTCGCGTCGCGTTCCGGCGCGAGGACGGATCAGGTGTGCTTTTCGTCGCCGATGAGTCGCTCGAGTTTTCGGCTCGACATTATTCCGAGGAAATGCTCGAGCGCGCGCAACATCTATCCGAGCTCTCGCCCGATCCGCGCCTCCATCTCTATCTGGACGCCGAACAGCGTGGCGTTGGCACTGGCGCGTGCGGGCCGGACACGTTGCCGCGCTATCGCGTGCCGGGTGGTCGTTATCGATTCGGTTACTCGTTGGTCCCGTTGCAGTCGGACGATTCGCTGTAGTCGAGGTTTCAGCCAGGCCTATCGGGGTCGCGCGCGAGTTTTGCTGGTGTCGGTGTCTGCATCGACGCTGCGCTTGCCGAGCAGGTTCAGCTTGAATTTTCGGATCATCTCGGGTTCGATGCGAACGCCATTCGAATCTTCGAAGAAGAGCGCGTCTTTTGGGCACTGCACGACACACGCCCCGCAACGTATACAGCGCTCGTCGTGTGCGAGTTCGACCTTGCGGATTTCTTCGAGCTTTTCGAAGCAGGCTTCCGGACAGACCTCCCAGCATCGGAACACGCCCTCGCAACGGTCCGCGTCCAACGTGATGTTCCACTCCCGTTCTTCGAAGTGGCTGCCGCCTTCGAGGGGTGTGCTTCCCGAGTAGTCGAAGGTGAGCAAAGTCGCGACGAACACCGAAGAAATGGCAGCAGTGATGAGCGCGGGGGCGGCACCGCCTGCCGTCAGCGTGACCAGGGTCGCCAACCCTGCACAGGCGACAAGCAGAATAGGCCGTCGCGCTGAGCCGTATCGATCGAGGCGATCATAGAGAGTAAAGACCGCGATCGAGATTGCAGCGATGAGAGCCGCAAGCGGAAGCGCCCAAGCAGCTTTGAAAAGGATCATCGCGCCGACGAGCACAACGGTCGTTGGAACGGCCCATGTGGCGGCCATCTCCAGGCGGTCGCGCAAAGGAAACCGCACCTGGCGCATAGCGTCGGTCTTCTCGCCCGTCTCGAGATAATCCGGGATGTCGAACATGCTGACTGGGCCGAATCGCACATTCCAACGGCTGCGCCGAAAGACGTCGAGCGCAAGTACACCCGTGGCGGCCAATTGGGGAAGAATCACACGTCGATGATTCACGTGCTCCGCGACGCCGGAAGTCTTGAGCGCAGTCACGACCTGATGGGTGGTGAGGTGGCCTCCGGAAGCTGCACACCAGACGTTGATCCCAGCCGAAGGTGCGACGACGAGCCAGACGTTCTGTTTTTCGAGCGCGCGTGTCAGGCGGCGGACCGTGAGATCGTAATTTCCGGTCAACAGCACGGGGCTCGATGCGTCGGGCTGACCGAGTATTCGAAGTCCAGTTTCGGTGGGCCAGGGGAAGAGTCGAAGGCCGGTTTGCAACGCGTCGAGTACGAACTCGCGCAATCGATTCCGGGCGCTCATCGTTCACGTTCCGCGACGATGAGACACAACGATCCAAACAACCACGCCCGCTCTTCGCGCAACGGCATGCCCGTCGCGACGATTTCTTTTGCAAGATCGGGAATGGGCCGAGAAACCGAGCCGATCAGTAGCCAGCCGAGTGCCGCCTGCGGAATGCGCAACAGCGATTGAAGGGCACGCCGCCATCCCATCGGAGCTCGAACTTCGTCGGCTACGACCAGGCGTCCACCTCGCGAGAGCCGGCGGGCGGCTTCGCGAAGGACGAAGCCGCGCTCGCTCGGCGACATATCAGACAGACAGAGGCAGATCACCACGGCGTCAAAGCACTCGGTGGGCAACCTGTCGATCTCGGATGCCGTCTGCTCGAGCCATTCCACCTGGTCCGCGACACCGTCTCCGAGGCGCGCTCGCGCGCGTTCGAGCATCTCGGGTGCCTGGTCGACGGCGGTGACCCGCGCGCCCCGTTCGAGCAATTGCGCCGTCACGCTCCCGGTTCCGCAGCCGATCTCGAGTATGCGGTCACCGCACGTTGTGACCGCCGCATCAGCGACTGCTATGTGGAGTCGTGTCACGCGGCCTAACGTAAGAGCGCGCATGCCGACGTCATATCGTTCGGGAGAACCCTCGAGCCAGCGCATGAGGGCGAGTGAACTCATGCTGCCTCCAGGCTGATGGCGGCATCGAGATCGCGATGAAATCTCATGGAGGGCCTCCGTCGAGTTCGGGTGGAGACACTCTACCGCGTCGCGGTCGGCGGGGAGAAGGCGACGGTGCACGGCTGGATACAGC
>JAQBEG010000515.1:0-7535 GCA_032123985.1 Deltaproteobacteria bacterium | reverse complement strand
TGGCCCGGCAACGTCCGAGAGCTGAGAAACGTAATCGAGCGATCGGTGCTCGTGAGCAGCGAATCCCGGATCTCGGGCGAGACGATCACGAGACTGCTCAATCTGAAGCCGGTTGCCAGTGGAGGCGCCGGCCGGTTCATGCTTCCGGAGTGCGGGATCGATCTCGCGGACGTTGAACGCGACTTGATCACGCAGGCGCTCGAGGCCGCGGGCGGCAACCAAACCCGGGCAGGAAAGTTGCTGGGGCTTACGCGGGACACCCTGCGTTATCGGTTGGACAAATTCGCGATCAAACATTGATTCGGACTTGAACAGCGATTGTGGATTTTGGCGAATTTGGTGAATGATTCCCAAAATAGAGAATCGACCTTGGAACTGGATCGCGACTGTCGTCGGCCTACTTCTACTGGCAAGTCCGACTGCCGCGTCGATTACAGATCCGCTGCTGTATTTGTCTCGGGCGAACGAATTCCAAGGTGTCAACGGGCGCCTGATTCGAATCGAAGGCTCATTTCCGTGGAACGCGCTCCTGCAATCGGGCTACCCGATACAGATAGTGTTCTGGAACGACGAGAACGATTCATAATTCATTTTGGGCGAGCTTTTTTCGCTTCGAGTGGACGGATCAGGAATTTCAGTCGATGCGGTAACCTCTCTCGCAGGTCCCGTCTCGAGAGTCGGAATGGCGCTATCCGCGCGACTCCTCACCTATGAAAACCTTGAACGACGAGTCGTTCATTCTGGTGTGGACGACGAGGGCCGTCCGCATCCATACGAAATCGCGGAACGAATGACAATATCCGATGATGGCCCGACTAGCGAAGTCGACATTCGAGTCGTCCCGCTCGACCGGTTAGGCAATATCGCCGATCTGTTCGGGCCCGAGATCGTCACGCTGAGCACGGGCGGAATCGTCGAGATACTCTTCCCAGACACCGATGCCGACCCCTACCGGGAAACGGTCCTGCTGAGCGGCGCACAAGGCACGATCCTTCGACTGGACGACCCGGGCGGAGTATTCGACGATCCGCTGTCGGACACGCTGATCATCGACTCGACGTGGACGGCGACGGACGCATCGAAAACAAGGATGAGTTACTCATATCGAGCCTCCAGGGCCTTGTAGTCACGACGCCCTGAAGGCGACCGGCTTCACCGAAGACGACACAGCCAGCCTGGGCCTGATGGCCCCAGGCCTGCCGGCGGAGGGAGCTCATCCAAGCGAACTCGTCCGTTGCGCGAACAACGGAAGCAAAATCTCGAACGTCGTCCCCCGACCCAACTCAGAGCTGACTGAGATCGTTCCGCCGAGCGCGTCGAGAATTCGCTTCACCACAGCCAATCCCATTCCGGTTCCATCGGATCGGGTCGTGAAGAAGAGATCGAAGACCCGCGAACGAACGTTTTCCGGAATACCCGGGCCGTCGTCTGCGACATGAATCCAGATCTGATCATCCGACTCGCCCGAGGAAAATTTCAAATGCCCCCCCGCCTCTCCCATGATTCGAAGGGCGTTGCCAGCCAGTTCGAGCAGAGCCTCCTCCAGGAAATTCTCATCACAAGCTGCCGGACCGCTGTCGCGTTCCGACGAAATTTCGATGTCGACACCCACCCGTTTCGCCTGAGGCTCGATCGACCGGCGCACGGATTCGAGGATCGAAGCGACCTCGACCGCCGCGATCGTTGGCTGAAAGGGCCGCGAGAAATCGAGAAGGGCGCGGACGCGATGCTCAAGGCGATCCGACTCTGAAATGATGCTCGTCAGGGTTTCTTTGATTGCTGGATCGGCGGTCTGCTGCAGCGCCATTTGTGCGGAGGCACGAATACCCGACAGCGGATTCCTGACACCGTGGGCGACAGACCCAGCCAGCTCGCCCATCGTCGCGAGTCGCTCCTTCCGTAGAAGTTCTATTTGAGCCTCTCTCAGCGCTTCCATCGACCGAACATTCCGAATCGCGATTCCGACCTGCGACGCGGCGCCAATCAGAAGATCTCGATCCGTCGCGGCAAAGGGAGCCCCCGAGAGTTTCGAACCGCAGGACAGGACACCCAACATTTCCGACCGAAAAGTTACCGGACAAGCGAGTTGCGTATCCAAGGATGTCGCTTCGTAGCCGCCGTCGACGAGCTTCACCCATTCCAGATTCAGCGCCGACCTGAGCTGACCTTCGACTCGCTCTCGTATCGCGCTTTCGTCATAACAGTCTGCGAGGTCTGCTGAAAGGTTCTCGAGCACTCGACCGGGCTCGACGACCGTGCGATAAAAATAGCGATCGAGGGCATGCTGTGTTCGCTCGCGAATCGGATTGAACGAGACGGCCAACACCAGAACGAAGAGCAGGGCCGCAACCGGATTACTCGCGAGATCGGGAAAGACGGTTCGATCTAGAATGAAGAGAATGATCGAATAGAGCAGTGTCGCCGATGCCGACGCGACGCCGTAGCCGAGCGATAGGCGAATGACTCGCTCGGCTTCGAAGAGATCGTGACGAATGACGGCATAGAGCACCGCGACCGGGAAGAAAAAGATCGGGGCGAAGGTCAGGTTCATCGAAACGTCCCAGCCCAGCAAGAGGAATGCCGGAACTGCGACCGCCGGAATCAGGCAGGCACACAGGGCTCCCGCGAAAACGATGGCCGCGCGCACGCGCTGAGTCCCGGACGCCTCATAAACCGACGAATAGCCGAGCATCACCATCGCCACTCCGAGCGCCAGCGCGATTCCGAGATACGCGAAATCCGTGAGGCTGCGGGAGAATTCAGGATCGGTATAGAAGCGGCTAGCTCCGATGACTCCGTAGATCACGCTAGCTACGCAGCCTGTCGCGATGGAAATTCGAATCAGCTTGCTTTGAAGCCGTTGGCTTGGAAAGACCGCGATGAAACTCAGAATGGCGACCGGGGTCATTGCTTCTAGCACGGGTAAGACTCGCCCAAAACGAGAGGTCCCAATCAAGTCGACCGCCAGCAAAAGCACTCCACCGATAGCGAACAACATTGCCGACAATGTCCTCGCGTCCGGTGTGTCTCGCTTGAGGTAGAGGACCGCCAGCGCGGTCATCAGAAATATCACGCCACCGAAGACGTAGATACCAAACGTTCCGAGATAGGCACCGAACCGGAATTTCATCGTTGGGACGTCAATCTCGGAGACTGATCCGCGCTGGAGAACCGCGTACCGGATGGGCGTGCCCAGCGAAAGTCTCGACGCAGTCTCCATCAAAGACGCGCGATTGCTGAACGGCTCTCCGTCCACGGTCAAGATTCGACCGTAAGTCGGCAGTCCCGCCTCGATACCGGTCCAGTCCGCATCATGAAAGGCGACCAGCATCCCGTTGTCCCAGATCAAAAAACCTGGAAAAGATTTCCCGATCAGACGACTGCTATCGCTCACGATGACCGTAATCAGTGCCGCGCAAACGACGGCGAGCGCTACGATCGCTAAAAGGCCTTTCGTCAACTCATGCTCCAATTTTGAGAGGGTGATTGTGAACCTTCTCGAGTGCATTCGCACGCGGATTCAAGGACCTCTTCGACATGAATGAGCCTAATCGGCGATTACCGAAGATGCCTTGGCGGATCGCGATCGGGGCGGCGATCTTGTCGGGGCTTGCGTTTGGATTCGCGCAACCGGGCTGGGGCTGGGGATTTCTCGGATTCGTATTCCTCTCACCGTTGCTAGGGGCATTTCGCGCACGAAGCTGGGCCGAGAGAGCCGTGCTCGGCGGGCTTGCGGGGTCCGTTGGGACCGCCATCAGCGTTGGCGACGCGGGGGCTGAGGCCCTGACGGCCTACTTCGGCCTGACTGGGGCGAGTCTGACATTTGCCTGGCTCGCGGCACTGCAAATTCTCGGAGCACTTCCGTTTGCCGTCTTCGGGGCACTCGCGATCGATCCCGGCGAGCTTCGGGCGTCCACGAGTTTCGTCTGGATCGGATCGGCGTGGATCCTCGGCGAGGCACTTCGAAACCTGATCTTTCCCGGTGCCTGGCTCTCGCTCGCCAATTGTCTAACGTCGACGCCCGAACTGCTCCAATCCGCTTCGGCGATCGGTCATCTCGGCGTGTCGTTCTGGATCGCCGGTGCCGGCGCCTTGGGCTATCAGGCATGGACTGGACCCGATCGACGACGTGGCGCGCTCGGCCTGGTTCTCTTGACTGTGATGCTCAGTGGCCAGGCGATTTGGAGTCGGCAGGGCGGTCCCGTTTCCGGAAGCGTGTCCGCTGCCGACAGCCCACAGCCTGGACTCCAAGCCATTCGAGTCGTACTCGTTCAGAGCGGTCTCGATTCACGTCAACTAACAAAAACTCGATCGGATCGGGAGTCTCTCGAGATTCTGTTGAAAGCCACCGCAGCGGCTGGCACCGCAGACCTCGTCATTTGGCCGGAGAGTTCCTTCGGGTCAGTCTGGCCATTCAATCAATCGCTACTCACCGATGCAATCGTTTCGCCTTCGTTTGAGAGTCTTCTTTTCGGAGCGCCATGGGTCGAAAGTGCATCGAGCGAGACCGAGCTGGGTGTGGCGGCCGTTCTAGTCGGTCCGAACTCCAGGATTCGAGATCGTCACCGTAAAACTCGACTCCTCCCGCTGGCCGAAGACCGCGCATTTCGTTCATTCTTTGCGCTCGGCTCCGTTGGTTCGGGATACGCCGCCGCAATCTCTACAGAACCGCTCGACATCAGCTCGGCGCAGCTCGGCGTGTCCCTCTGCTACGAGGTGCTATTTGCTGATCTCGCCCGGGACGTGGTGTCATCGGGTGCCGACGTGCTCGTCAATCTCTCGAACGAGAGCTGGCTCGGACCGGATACGCGCGGACCAGATCAGATGCTCGCGGCGGCGATCTTGCGAGCGATCGAAGTCCGCCGGCCCGTCGTTCGTTCGACAACGACGGGCATCACCGCTGCGATCGATTCGAGCGGCCGAGTGATCGCCAGCCTCCCCGTGAAGGAAGAGGGGTTCCTGGTCGTCGACGTCGTGCCCGGAACAGAGAACTCGGGATTCATCCGGTTCGGTCACCTTCCATTAACGCTCGTCGTCGTAGGATGGGCCGGCGTTCTGGCGGGGCGGTATGCGCTCCAGCGCTACACATCACGCACGTCTTGACCCGACCGACTGACGCATCCCGCGCCTTTGGCCCTCGAAATCTGATAGTGTGGGCGAATTGCTGCATTTGCTGTCCCTGATGGGAGCTCGCATTGGGGGATATGCCCAAAATTAGGGGATCTGACCCAGGTCAAATGCGCGAGAGCCGTTGAACGGCAGCAATGGACTGGCCCGAGTCTTGCATTTGTCTATTGCCAAGAACAAAATAATAAGAACAATGTTATTGTGTTTTTAACTTGTTTGTTGATATAAACAACAAGAGAATACGGATTAGAGGACCGGGCATGGGCTGCCCGAAATTCCGACATCGATATGTGTATCGTATTGGTGCGCGTCGAAGATGGACGTGCGCGGAACAGCGGAACAGACGGAGAGATGACTCGTGGACACGACGCGCAGCAAAAACCGCAGACTCGGGCGATCGCAGCGCCGGCCGGGGGAGCCCCGTCGACTGGGTGTGCTCGGGTTCCGCGCGATAGTGGGTCTCTGGCTGGTGCTCGAACCCGCTCTTGTGCTCGCATCCATTACGGACCCGGTCCTGTTCCTTGAGAACGCGCGGGCCTCCTCGGGTTCGACACGCAGCAGCGTCCAATTGACCGGCAGTTTCCCAGAATCCGCCCTCGTGGAGCTCGCATACCCGCTACAGGTGCTGATCCACGGCGTGGGACCTGGCGACGTCTACGTCCGGTACGACCTGTCGAGCGGAGCCTGGCAGGGCAGCTCGTCCCTGCTCCAGGATGGGCTCGATCCGGTTGATGCGACTCTCCTCGCGAGCGAGGGAACTCCGGCCCCCGACGCCCGGGTGCTTTTCGTAGGAGCCGGACGGATCGAAGTTCTACTGCCGGCGAGCTTCCCGATCGGGGACGCCGAAGCCTTCCTGTTCTTTGTCGACGCGGGAGGGGCCGTGGTCTCGAACCCGCTGTCGCTGGTGATTCCGCCTCATGTCGCGCTGCCGGGTGCGGGAGCAGTACAGTGAAATTCACTCCCCCGTGCCGTGGCGCCCAACTTGCGGTCCTGTCTCTGATTGCTGTGTTCGCGGCCCCGCAGGCCGCCTGGACCCAGACGGGCGGGAGCGATCCGATCTTCAACGGCGACTTTCGCGAACCCGAAACACTGGAGATCGTCGAGCTGCAGCCCGGAGTACCCTGGATCCAACCGGGTCCTGACGGACAACTCGGAAGCAACGACGACATCATCGACCTGGGGGGCGTGGGCGACATCGATCTGGTGGTCCGCAGTGGGCTAATGACCTTCCAGGGCGCGATTCCGCTGACCTCTCCGGACCGCGGTGCGATTCCGCTCGCGATCGTGGAAGCCTTCGCTGGGGGAACGCCCGTGCCCTTCGTCGTGGTTCCTTCCGACGGGCTCGCACCGCCCGCCGCCGGAATGCCAATCCTGTCTCCGGAACTCGAGGGCAAGCCGGTGCTCGTCATTGCCTTTGCGGATCTCGACGGCGACGGCTTCGTCGGCGTCACCGATCTCGACGACGACCCGTTCGACTCGCTCAGCGAGGAGAGAGAACTCGATCCGGTCGGTCGTCGCTTCGCCTTCTTCCAGGACGGCCAGGCGAGCGGCGAGCTCTTCGTCGGCGTGGGTGCACCGCTGGGCCGCGAGCTGCGGCTGGTCCTCACCGCGATCGCCTATGTCGGACCGACGAACGAGAATTTCTTCGGCGGCGTCGTCCCGGAAGGCCCCGCCGTCATGACGCGACAGCCAACCTTCCTGCGCACAGCGCCTGACGACGTCATCGAAGGCAACTTGCCGCCGCCGCCTGATCCCGACGAGCCCATTGGCCTGCACATCGAGGACCACTTCACCCCGGATCCCGGGATGGCCTACGGCGAAGCGTTCAGCCTGCCAACCGACGGCAGCGGCGTGAGTTTCGACATCTTTGAGAGTCGCTCGGGCAGCCCGGCGGGATTCGGGATTGCGCGACCGGTCGGCACCGCCCCCTTCGATGAGTTGAGGAACCTGCCGCTACGGCCTGGCTTCTCGTCCGCGGGCGTGCCCGCTCTGCTCGAAATCCTGAATGCCTTCGACCTGACGGCTGAAGACGTGGCTCGGGGGTCGCTCCGCCTGCTGCCACTCGACCAACTGGGCAATGTCACCGAACCGGCCGAAACGCGGCAGATCTTTCTGGTCGCGAGCGGGGCTCTCTCGATCCTGTCGCCCGACGTCGACCAGGATCCGTCCCGCGAGGTCGTCGCGGTCAGCGATGCGGCTGGTGCAGCGATCGAGTTGGGCGGTGCGGGCACCCTGGGAATCGAAATCCTCGTCCCCGAGCCGTCAAAGCTGGCCATAGAGCTGACAGCGCTATTCGTTGTCGCCGTTCTGGTCAGGTCGAGAAGTTCATTGCTGACGACGCCGGAATCCCCCCTCACCTAGCGAGGGAGGGACCAGCCGCACGCGGATGATCCCACTCGATTAGAGGC
>JAQBEG010000514.1:0-5694 GCA_032123985.1 Deltaproteobacteria bacterium | reverse complement strand
CGCCTAGCCATTCGGGTCGCGTCATCGCAATGATCCTGAATACGTTCGGCTTGTCGATCGAAGTTCTCGATCGCACGGCATACATGCTCTGGAAAGATGGCCTTCTCTTCAAGACAAAGACGTGGTCGAGCGGATGGCGATTCCTCTTCGGTGAAGACGGATTTCTACGCGGTTTGGGTACGGCCTACAGAGCATGGTATCACCGAGATTTTCATCCCAATGACATAGATGATCGTCCCTTGATCGAGAAGAACGCGCCCTCCATCAATGCGGATATCGCGGCCTAACAACAATAATTTTGATCGGAACCGGGAGGTTGGTTTGTTCGAGAACATCAAGGTAGAAATGAAGGGTCCGATCGGTGAACTCAGGCTGACCCGCCCTGAAAAACTGAATCCGCTATCGACACTGACATTGCGGGAGTTGGCGCAGGCGGCACGCCTTTTTGATGAACATCGGGAGATCAAGGTCGTGATCGTGCGTGGCGAGGGCCGTGCCTTCTCCGCTGGGGCGGATCTTGCGAGCTTTGGCGGGCGGCAGACACTTTCGTCGCGAGATGCAGGGGAAGTTGGCCGCGAGATGGCGGACGCGCTCGAATCGATGCGCGCTCTCTCGATTGCATCGATCCAGGGTTGGTGCGTGGGAGGTGGTTTGGTGTTGGCTGCGGCTTGCGATTTGCGAGTTGCGAGCGAATCGGCTCGTTTTTCGATTCCCGAAGTCGATCTTGGAATTCCTCTCGCCTGGGGCGGAATTCCACGCCTGGTTCGCGAAATCGGTCCCGCGCTGACGAAGGAACTCGTGCTGACGTGCCGCCCATTCGATGCAGAGGAGGCGCGCGCGGCAGGGTTCTTGAATCGCGTCGTGCCCGCCGATCAACTCGACGCGACCGTCGATGCGCTCGCAGAGTCACTTTCGAAGAAGGCCGCGCTCACGATTTTCTCGACGAAGCGGCACGTCAATGCCGTCACGGATCAAATGGTCGGAACAATGCGAAGCTGGTCAGATGCCGACGGGCTCGCCAACGCGCTGCACGATGAAGAATGTGCCCGTGCGCGACACGACTACCTCGAGGCGCGAAGTCATAAGGGCTGACGATCACGCCTCGTGGTTGGGAGCCGTCTCGACCGGCTCCGTTATTTCGCGGGCGGGGTTGCCGGTGGTGTTGAAGGCGCGAGTACGATGCCGGCTTCCGCGGTTAGGTCGTTAACTGTTTTCTGGAACTCGGGAATATATTCCATGCTCGCTTTCTCGAGAATGGCGTTCGAGCCTTGGGTCATTTTGGGCATCAAGTCGATTGTCTTCTTGCCGACCGGAGATTCCCAGAACGCAATGAGCTCGCGAAGCTCTTTCTCTGAATAGTTCTCGAAGTAGAGCGGCGTATAAAGATCCGTCAAGTACTCGATATCGCCAAATCGCGATCCGAATGTCGTGCGTGCCGCCTCCAAGACGATCTTCTGTATCGGCTCGGTCACGGTGATGCCACCGGCATCTATCGAACCGAGGGCCTGGTTTGAGATCGAATAGATCAACTGTTCCGAGATGCCCTCAGATGTTTTTCGCAGAATCAGAAATTTTTTCGTCGCATCGCGGAAGCTCGGGTCGATTTTGTCTTCTGCGCCGACAGCCCCGGGCAAAACGAGGAACACCGCAAGGAATGTCGATGAGACGAAGAATGCGAAGCGAGTGAACATGATGAACTCCTGAATACCGGGGGAAGGGCCGATTGGGCTCCAAATTCTATTTCGACGCTCTGGGTCGGCCAAATGCGGCGCCCGGATGATAGGCAGATCCGTCCGCCGATGCCCATCGTGGCGGGAGCGTGGCGGCGAGTGTGAGCCCACGCACTTCGACGGCGCCTGCCTCGAGGAGCGCATCGGCCGCTGAATCGAGCGTGCTGCCCGTGGTAAGTACATCGTCGACGAGCCATATGACCTTCGCCCCACCAAGCTGATCTGTGGCAGAGAATGCGCCCCGCACATTTTCGTGCCGTTCGCGACCCACCAGTTTCGCCTGGGATTGCGTGTCATGACGGCGCTCAAGGGCGTTAGGAGCCCACGGTCGATCCAGAACGCGTGCGATACGGCGCGCGATGGGATCGACATGGTTGAAGCCTCGCTGGCGTATGCGGCGTGGATGGACAGGGACACTCACGATGAGGTCGGGTCTCTGCCTGGTTTCGTTTCCGACCCGACTGGCCAATTCGGTCGCGAGATGCTCGATCGCGAGACGGATCGCGATCGACGGGCCAAACGGACTTTTTGCGGATTTGAAACCGGGTATCCACCGCCGAACGGAGCCCTGGTAGCGAACGAGCGAACGGCAGAAATGTAATGCGCTGCCTTCTACAAGGCAGCCGGCGCAGCCCTGGGACGCATCTCGATACACGTCCTGTCCGATCGTCGGTGATAGGCATGGCTGAGATCCGCAGCGCGGGCAGCCATCAGCAGCTCGCCACCACGGCAGACCGCGGCTGCATGGAGAGCACAATGGTCCAGATCCAGTGGAACGGGGCGCATCACATTCGATACAGCGCGGTCGCGCGATCGCATCCAACAGAATCGAAAATGCGTTCATCTCGAGAACCACGCGCCAGGGCGCGTCCTCTCATTCGGGACCGAGATTGCGAGCGCTTGTCGGGGTGCTGGCGGTTCCTTGTGCGACGCTTCGACAGAGTGATCTATGCGGCAGGGTCGGCCGCGTTGTCCTCGTTCAGGTCCTCGGTGTTGCCCTCGGTCTCGGCTTCGACCGGCGGCGAGGGGTTTGGTTCGATGCTCTCGATTTCCAGGTCGAGCCGCGGGGCGTCGCGCCACAAGCGTTCGAGATCATACTGCAGACGGGTGTCGGGATCGAAGACGTGAACGATCGCATCGTTGCAATCGATCAGTACCCACTTCCCATCGTCGAGGCCTTCGACGCCGAGGGGTTGCTCACCAGTCGACTTGAGGGCGTGTACGATCGACTCGGCAATCGAACGGACCTGACGATCCGATCGACCCGACAAAATTATAAACGTATCGGCGTAGGCTGTGAGCTGTCGCATATCCAGCACGACCGGCCGTTCGGCCTTGCGATCGAGTGCAGCCTCGACGATCCGTATCGCTTTCTGCCTGGGGTTGGATTCGGTCATCGTCTTGCGTTACCTCCTGTGCCGCGTTCTTTCTGTTGCGGTCCGAATTCGTCGCTCTGCTCGATCGCTGGTCGAATCGACTCGGGTACCAGAAAGCGGATCGAGCGCTCTTCTCGGCATGCTTCTCGAATCTTACTCGACGAGATGTCGAGCGCGGTGACTCGGACGAACTCGATGCGGGTCCCCGCTTCTCGGTGCAGGGCAATTCGGCCGTTGCATTCGAACTCAAATGATTCCTTCACGTTCTCGGGAATTCGCTGCTCGAGTTCGCTCAGATTGCCGGGTGGTCGAGCCATCACGGCGAAATCCGCGAGTGTGAAAATTTGCTCCGGTGACCGCCACTCCCCCATCTCGGCAAAAGCGTCCTCACCCACGATGAACACCGGCGCCGGGCGATCGGGATTGCGATCACGAATCGCGGTCAAGGTGTCGACTAGATAGGACGGGCCTTCACGGTCGATCTCGATTCGATCGACAAAAAAATTCTCGTGACCTGCGATCGCCAGCTCGACCCATTCGAGCCGTCGCGCCGGGGAAGCGATGGGATCGTTTCTGTCCTGATGTTTGTGGGGCGGGATTCGGCTCGGGATGAATAGAATCTGTTCGAGTGCGAGAGCCTCGTAGACTTCTTCTGCCGCCCGGAGATGCCCAAGATGGATCGGATTGAACGTGCCACCGAAAAGTCCGAAGCGCGGTCCGCTCGTTCGGTGTTTCATCCGCGAAGCTGACCTTCCCCCACCAAGATGAACTTGCGAGTCGTCAGGCCCTCGAGCCCCATCGGACCATAGGCGTGTAGCTTCGATGTCGAAATCCCGATCTCCGCGCCGAGTCCGAGCTCGAACCCATCGGAGAACCCGGTCGCGCAATTGACTCCGACCGTTGATGAGTTCACGCGTCGTAGCCAGTTCTGACTATTCGCAAAATCATTCGTAATGATGATCTCGGTATGGCTGGATCCGAATTGGCGAATATGGTCGATGGCATCGTCCATCGAATCGACGATACGAACCGCCACGATCGGAGCGAGAAACTCCTCGGACCAATCGGCCTCGACGGCCGGGATGGCGTCACTGAAAATCTCGCGGGTCGCGTCGCAGCCGCGGATCTCAACGCCGGATTCGTGCAGCTTCTTGAGGACGCTGGGAAGAACTCGTTGAGACGCGCCTCGATGACAGAGAAGGGTCTCGAGGGCGTTGCAAACGGGCATTTGTCGCATCTTTGATTCGTGTACGATTGCGACCGCCATCTCCGTATCAGCGTTCTCGTCGATGAAGATATGGCAGACACCGGCGTCATGCGCGATGACGGGTATGGTGGATTCCGCGATCACTTTGTGGATCAAGCCGGGACCGCCGCGCGGAATCACGAGATCGATCGAATCGTTCAACTTGAGGAGTACATCGATCGCGGCGCGGTCCGTGGTCGGCACGATCGAAATTGCATCCTCGGGTATGCCCTCTTCATTCGCTGCGGCACGTAATTCCTTGCCTAACGCAAGATTGGAATGAATCGCCTCTGAACCGCCGCGCAGGATCACTGCATTTCCCGCTTTCACGCAGAGCGCTGCAGCGTCGACTGTGACATTGGGTCGAGACTCATAGATCATTGCGATGACACCCAGCGGAATAGCCATCTGTCCCACGCGTAATCCGTTTGGTCGCACACTGTGATTCGAGATCCGGCCGACGGGATCGGGTAGCGCCGCGACGTCATGCAGTCCCTGGATCATGTCGGTCCATTTGCCGTCGGAGATCGCCAGGCGACCCTGAAGAGGAGCAGACACGCCCTTTTCGGCTGCCAATTCGATGTCCTTGGCGTTGGCTTCCATGATCTGGTCACGCGCCGACGTCAATCGCTCCGCCGTTCGAAGGAGCCAGGCATTCTTGCGCTCCGGCGGCAGATCGCCGACGACCTCACTCGCCGCGTGCGCGGCCTTCGCAAGCCGGCGAATCTCGGATTCGAGCGAGCTGTTGTAGCTACTTTCGGTTCCGGTTGAGGACGGCATCGTGGCAGGTTCTCTCGGGCGGGGGTTGGGGTTTTCGTCGTCCAGCACGGGTCGTTTCGACCCATGCCCATTCGTTCTGACCTAGGAGTCGCGGACCAGAACGAGGTCGTCACGATGAATGATCTCGTCGCCGTTGGTATATCCTAGCACTCGCGCGATTTCCTTTGTCGGGAGGCCCGCAAGACGGCCGATGTCCTGGGACGAATAAACGGCCAATCCGCGCGCGATCTCGACGCCCTGACCGTTCACGCAAGCGACCGAATCTCCAATTTCGAAATCGCCGTTGACCCTCAGGATGCCCGCGGGAAGAAGACTTCGGCCGCGGTCGGTCAGCGCGCGCACCGCTCCTTCGTCGATCACGATACGCCCACGCGGTTTCGCGGTGAACGCGAGCCAGTGTTTCTTGCTGCGCAGTCTCTCGCCCGGCGCGAAGAGAGTTCCGTATTGCTCTCCGTTCACGAGTTTTTCGAGGACTCCGGTAACTCGGCTATTACACACAATGGTGGTCGCCCCGGAGCGCGCTGCGTTCGTTGCGGCTTCCAGCTTCGTAATCATGCCCCCG
>JAQBEG010000513.1:0-15807 GCA_032123985.1 Deltaproteobacteria bacterium | reverse complement strand
GAGGCCGTCGAGTGGGCGCTGATCGCGGTCGAGTCTGTCGCCGGTACAGATGCCGGTCTTCCGATTGCCGCGCGCGTTGCGAGTCGAATGCCAGCTGAAAAATCCTGGCCCATGCCTCTGCGGACAATCGAACTTCAATCGGATCGACTGGGTGGAGACTCGGGCGCGGATATTTCTGCAGCGTTTCGCGAAGCCCTCGATCGGGAGCTCGAACTCGGTGCGACGATGGGTCCTGTGATTCCATTCTCGGGCCCAGAGATCGGTGCTTTCCGCCGACTCGACAATGGTCGCGTCCTGGTTTCGAAGATTCTGAGAATCGATCTCGCACCTCGGCTAGCGGCGTTGAATTGGGCGGTTGGGATCGTCTGTCTCTGGCTGCTAGCGATCGCCGTGGCGGTCGGCTGGCTCGCTTCGTCCGAAGTGAGCGCAGCGCTCGAGACGCTCGCGGGTGCGGCGGCTCGGATGGCCGCCGGCGATTTCGTCCAGGGCGTTGTCTATGAGTCCGAAGATGAAATGGGCGAGTTGGGTCGAACACTCGATTCAGTCGGAAGCATGTTTCGCACGACGATCGCTGGCATGATGAGCGCCGCCGACAGTGCCGAGCGATACGCGGCGGACGCGGGTGCCGCGCTGGTCGAGGTCATGACCACGAGTGCAACTCAGGTCGAGCAGATTCAGCGCGTCAATCGGGCTGTGGCCATCATCAACGCTCGGGTTGATGAGTCATCGCAGTCTGCGGCGGATCTGAGGTCGGCGATCGACGAGTCGGCTAGCTCGCTCCTCGAGCTCGGAGCAACGGGGGATGAACTCAATCAGACGGCCTCGGTGCTAACGGCGAAGGTCGATGCGGTGTCGGATTCGCTGGAGCAGATGATTGGAAGCGTAAAGCAGGTCGCTGGAACCACGGAAAAGCTATCCCAAGCGTCGGAGGAGACTTCCTCGAGTATGGAGGAGATGGCGAGTGCTATGCGCGCCGTCGATATCTCCGCCGAGACGACCGCGAATCTCTCTCGTGAGGTCGTCGAGAAAGCCGAGCTGGGCCAGGCCAAGGTGGTCCAAACGATCGCGGGGATGGAGGCGATTCGAGAAGCAACGGACGTCGCGGAAAGTGTGATTCGCGGTCTTGGGGCCCGAACGAACGAGATCGGCGGCATTCTCGACGTGATCGATGACGTGGCGGACGAGACGAATCTACTCGCGTTGAATGCCGCGATCATCGCGGCGCAGGCCGGCGAGCACGGAAAGGCCTTCTCGGTGGTGGCGGACGAAATCAAGGAGCTCGCGGATCGCGTGCTTGCCAGCACCAAGGAAATTGGTGGTCTGATTCGAGCGGTGCAAGATGAGAGCGAGAACGCGATCGGGGCGATCGAAGCTGGCTCGGCAAGTGTGATGAGCGGAGTGGATCTTTCTGCGGAGGCTGGCCGCACCCTGGAGGAGATTACGGTCACCTCTCGAGAGAGTGGTACCCGCATCAGCGAAATCGTCGCTTCCGTGCGCGAGCAGACGAAAGCGGCCTCTCATGTCGTTGAACTAATGGAGCGCGTCCGGGATTCGGCGGAGGAGATTGGCGCTGCTGGGGCCGAGCAGGATCAGGGCAACGAAATCGTTTACCAGTCCGCGCTCACGATGCGCGAAGTGGCCCAACAAGTTCGTCGCACGACCGAGGAACAGGCCCGTGGCTTCGGACGTATTAGAGAGAATGTCGTCGGCGTGCGTGAGGCGGTCGAACAGATTACCGATTCATTGGGGGAGCAGACCAGAGCTTGTCGCGACGTCACCGACTCTCTCGGGCTCGTTACGCAGGGGACTCGCTCGAGCGAAGCGGCAGCAGGGAAAATACAGGAAGCCATGCGCCAGCTCGGTTTGCAGGCAGAGAATTTACGCGAGGATGCGGAGCGTTTTCGCGTCTGACAAAGACATTTGGGTCGTTTGATTCGATGGTTAGGGGAAGCACGATGGTTGCTGGATGTCCGAAATGCAGTGCTCGATACCGGGTAGACGCGGAGCAAATCGGTCCGAACGGGGCCAGGCTCCGCTGCACTAAATGTTCTGCGGTATTTCTAGTTAGAGCGGCTCGCGCAGAATCGGTGATGCCGGAGGCGCCGATCGAGCCACCGACGCCCGAGCTGGAGATTCATTCCGATCCCAATCCCAAACCGGAAGGCGAAGCCGATTCGGCGCGGCTGGTTCTCATTGCCGATCCCGACGAGGCACGCGGAAAATTGACGGCGGAGGTATTACGAGGATGGGGGTTTGTTCCGCTTCTCGTGCACGATGGAGTGGAGGCGATGCTTGCCATTCAGCGAAAGCTTCCGGTTGCGATCGTCCTCGATGCCGGATTGCCAAAGATGTTTGGGTTTCAGGTCTGCGAAGTGGTCAAACGGAACGAAAGCCTTCGTGGTACGAAGGTGGTCCTCGTGGGTTCGATTCATGATCAGAATCGCTATCGACGCGATCCTTCGGATCTATATGGGGCCGACGCCTACATCGAAAGCCCCGATCTGCCCGATGGATTGCTTCCGCTCTTGCGAGAGGCGGGCTTTTCGGTCGAGGCCGCTGATGCCGCTGGAGCGAGCTCCCGGGCGCCTTCGTCGGAGCCAACACCCGAGCTCGATATCGATTCGAGTGCCGACTCGTTCTCGATGGTCGAGCCCGAGCCCGAGCCCGAGCCCGAGCCCGACCTCGACCTCGACCTCGACCTCGATCTCGACCTCGACCTCGACCCGGTGATCGGGCCGGAGCCGAAGTTCGCGCCAGTTTCGGAGCGCGTAGCGGCATCGTCGCCGGCGTCCGCGGAGACGGTTGAGTCGGAGGATCCCGAGCGCACGGCGGAGCGCGAGCGCGCGCAACGACTCGCGCGCATCGCGGTTTCCGAAATGGTGCTCTACCAGCCCGAGAAATTTGATCAGGCTATGCGAAAAGGAACGCTCGAGCAGGCACTCGACCTGGAGATTCAGGAGGCACGTGCCCTTTTGCGTCAGCGCATTGGGGAAGAAGTGCGCGCTGAAACCGACTTCATCATCGACGAGCTCGAGCGAGTGGCGCAAGAACGAGGCGCGCAAACATGACCCAGCCGCTCGCCGAGGCGGAACGGACTTCGATTCGGGAAGCACTTTCGAGTGCCGACGAAGAAGTGCGCCGTCTCGCGGTGGAGCAGCTTTTCGTGTTGCCGATTTCAGAGGCCTCGGAACAGCTCTACCGATGTCTGGGAGATTCTGCATGGCGCGTGCGAAAGGCAGCCGTCGAGCGGCTGATCGCGCGTGGCGCGGAACAGCTCATCCAAGAGATACTCATAGCGTCTTTGGCGGACGGAGAGAATCCAGGTCGGCGAAATTCGGCGTTCGAAGCATTGGTTGGGTGCGGCACCCGCGCGACGCAGAGGCTCATCGCCGAGATGTCGAGCGACGATGCCGATGTTCGTAAGCTGGTGGTTGACGCGTTAGCAGCGATCGAAGATCCCGCGTCTTGTGGCTCTTTGATCGAGGCGATGGAGGATGTGGATCCCAATGTTCGCGCGGCAGCCGCCGAGGCGCTTGGAGTCGTCGGCGGCAGTCGAGAGATCGAGCGGCTGATGAACGCCGCATGTGATGGGGACGAGGACGTTCTGGTTAGACTCTCGGCGTTGCGAGCACTCTCGCGATTGGAAGCGGGCGTCGGCGTGGCGAGATTGGCCAGTGCGCTCGAGCATTCGCTCCTGCGTCCCTCGGCCTTCGAGCTGCTTGGACACTCAACCGATCCAGCCGCGGTCGATGAACTCGCGAAAGGATTGTCGAACGGCGGTCGGTCGAGTCGCGAGAAGGCGATCGCAGCGCTTCTCCGTACGCTCGGACGGCTGGACAATCAAGAAGCCGAGGATCTTGAGAGACGACTGCAGAGCGCGGCGGAAGCCGACGACAAGCTCGTCGCGACGAGTTGTGAACGTCTTGAAGGAGCGGATCTTGGCACCCAAATGGTGCTTGTCCAATTTCTCGGACTGATCGGGGATTCACGAGCCGTCGTGCCGATTCTCCTGGCGGGCCGCGATGAAGCGATCGAGGAACTCGCCGACTCAACGCTCGAAGCGATGGGAGCACTGGTTCCGGATGCGCTCGACGAGGCATGGAGTGATCTTGATAACGGGTTGAAGGCGCGTGCGTGCATCCTACTCGGAAGAGTCGGGGGCGCGTGCGCTGATCGCTTGCTGGTCGAAGCGCTGGGCTCTCACGACGGCCAGCTCCGATGCCGGGCCGCGAGCGCATTGGCGGAGGGCGAGTTTTTCGCTCGGGTTCCCGACCTCGTACGATGCCTCGAAGCCGCCGCGAAGAACGAGCACAGGGAAAGTGACGACGAAGTCGAGACGATCGTTGCTGCGATCGTAGAGCTGGCTGAAAAATCCGAGGCTTCCGAAGAGGAGATCGACGTCCATCTGGTCGAATTGCTGTCGAGTCGACTTGGGGGCGCGCCGGAACCCGTACGTTTGGCGATCGCACAAGTGCTCGCGCGTGTGGGTCGCGAACAAGACGAGGACGTGATCGACTATTTGTTGAAGGACGAGTCTCCGGGAGTCCGACGTGCGGCCGTTCGCGCACTCGGGCGCTTCGACTTCGACGATTCCCGAGAAGCGCTTCGACTTTCTCTTGCCGATGAATCGAGTCTCGTTAGGATCGAAGCGGCAAAGATGCTAGGCGAATCGGGCCGCCTCGAAGCGATCGACGAGCTTCGTGGGTTGATCGGGGACGAGGATGCACGGGTCGTCGCGGTCGCGATACGGTCGCTCGGACGGCTCTACCGTGGAGGCGAAGAAGCGAGCGACGAAATCTTTGCGGAGATCGCTCACGCCATCGAAGCGGAGCCGGTCGTGGCGCTCGCGGGCTTCGATGCCCTTTCTGAGATCGGTGGCGACCACCCGGGCCGGTTGGCCCGTTCTGCGCTGAAACGCTCGGAGCCGGATGTCATTCGGGCGGCCGTCGCCTGTCTGGGCGCGAACGGCTGCGACGAGGATCTCACGGAAGCGATCCCGCTTGTGGCTCATCCCGATTGGTCCGTACGTGCGGAGATTGCGGAAGTCTTGTCCGATCGCGGCCACCGCAAGAGTCTGCCTGCGCTGCTGCGGCGTCTCGAGGTCGAGGACGATGTATTCGTTCGGCAAGTCATTCTGCGAGCAATCGGAAGGCTAGAGGAGTGAGGACATCGGCATGATGGACGATCACTCCCATTTGAAACTGACCGATGCAGAGTTTCGTCTATTCGCGGACTTTCTGCGTGGCCGATGTGGACTCAATTTTGACGAGGATACGCGGTACCTCGTCGAGAAACGTCTAGCCCGGCGCATTCAAGAAGCCGATTACGGGTCTTTTACCTCCTATTTCTATCAATTGCGAAGCGGTCCGAACGCCGAGGTCGAACTCTCGGAGATCATTGACATTCTCACGACGAACGAGACGTACTTCTTTCGGGAACGGTCACAGTTATCTGCGCTCGTCGAAGAAGTCATTCCAGAAATGTTGTCGCGCCAGGTGGTGTCACGCCGACCGATCTCGGTCTGGTCCGCGGGCTGCTCGAGCGGCGAAGAACCTTTCTCGGTGGCGATCATGGGATTGGAGGCCGGGCTCGTTCCGGGTCGTGATTTCAGGGTCTACGCCTCGGATATCTCCCGCGCGGTGCTGAGCAGGGCACGTCGCGGAGTCTATAGAGAGGCCTCGTTTCGAGAGACTGACGAGACGACGCGGGAACGCTATTTCGCTCAGAAGGACGGATTTGCTCGAATTTCAGACAGCGTAAAGCGTTATGTCGATTTTACTCACATGAATCTACTGGATGATTCGAGAGTCAATCTGTTGGGCCCGATGGATGTGATTCTGTGCCGCAACGTCATCATCTATTTCGATCTAGCGACGAAGAAACGCGTCATGCGTACCTTCTACGACAAGCTTCAACCCGGAGGTTATTTGCTGCTAGGGCATTCAGAATCCTTGATCAATGTCACCGCCGATTTCGAACTGAAGCATCTCAGCCGCGACCTCGTTTACCGCCGTCCCGTGCCGGGCGAGGAGCGTGAGGACACCTGGAATGTGATCGCCCGCACTGGGATCGCGAACGCGGAACGGGCAGGGTTCGCTAAATGAAGCGGCATGGATTGATCAGGGTTCTGGTGATCGATGACTCGGCATTTTCGCGGCAGACAATCACACGGATGCTCGAAACTTCGCCGCTGGTCGAGGTCGTTGGCGTGGCGCGGGACGGCGAGGATGCGCTTCGCAAGACCCTGGAACTGAAGCCGGATGTCATCACACTCGATCTCGAGATGCCGCGCATGGACGGCTTTACTTTTCTGCGATTTGTCATGGCCAAGCAACCCACGCCGGTCGTCGTGATCAGTGGACGCGCAGGGGAGGAGGACGTTTTCAGGGCCCTCGATCTAGGCGCGGTCGACTTCATCGCGAAGCCGACTACGTCTGCCACATTGGAACTCCAATCGATCGAAGAAGGATTGATCCGCAAGATCCACGCGACTCGCGAGCTGAGGATCGATAAGGTTTCCAGTCGCATCCAGACTGTTCCCCCTGTACTCACCAATCCGATTCGAAAGCATCACGCCATCGCTCCGGTGGTCGTGATCGGATCCTCGACGGGGGGGCCGCCGGCGTTGGTTCAGATATTCGGTGCCTTTACAGAGGCGCCGCCCTGCACCTTCCTCGTGGCCCAGCATATGCCGGCCGGCTTCACCCGTGGCTTCGCTGAGCGTCTGAACAGATTGACGCCCCTGCGGGTGAGCGAAGCGACGGGCGGTGAGGAACTCGAACCCGGAACCGCGCTGATCGCGCCCGGAGGCTGCCATCTGGAGCTCGAAACGATTGGATCTCGGATCGTCACCCGGCTCGAGCCGGACGCAGACTTCGCCAAATACGTTCCCTCGGTCGATCGACTCTTCGCCTCCGCGGCAAAGCTCTACGGTGAAACCCTGCTCGCGATCGTCCTCACGGGCATGGGAGACGATGGTCGAGAAGGTGCATGTCAAGTCAAGGCGGCCGGTGGTCGAGTCATTGCAGAGTCGGAAGAAACGGCCGTGATCTACGGGATGCCCAAGCAGGTCGTGATCGCGGGCGCAGCAGATCAGATTCTGCCGTTGCAAGAAATTCCCGCAGAGATTCAAATCGGAATCGGTCGAAGTCGGTCCCGACAGTCGATTAATCGAGGGCGCAGATGAGCGAAATGGTCGAGAACAAGGGGCATGAGCGCGGCGAAGCGGTTCTCGCGATCTTTCAGCGCGGAGCCGAGTTCACGAAGCAATTGCTGGACGAGAATTCCAAATTGCGCAAGCAGCTCAACGATATGCAACTGAGGCATGCCAATGCGGCGCAGAGCGACGATGAGTGGGAGAAGTTGCGCCAGGAACTTAGCACGAAGATCGAAGAGCTCGAGAACCAGAATTATACGATGCTCGAACAGCTTCGTTCGATCGAAGGCGAGAACCTTCATTTCGCAGAGCGTTATGTGGAAGTCGAGGAAGAGAATAACAACCTCGCCAATCTCTACGTTGCGAGCTATCAGCTGCATTCCACACTGGATTCGGGTGAAGTCGTCAAGGTGATTCTCGAGATCGTGATCAACCTGATCGGCGCCGAAATTTTCTGTGTCTATGTCTGCGAGGAAGGGACCGGCGAGCTTACGCCCGTTGCCGCGGAAGGGGATGACGTCAACGGCTGCCCGCAGCTACGGGTGGGCGAGGGCTTTGTTGGACGGAGCGTCGAGTCGGGAGAAGTCGCGATCGGAAATCCTGCCGCCGAGGGAAGCCCGCCCAGTCAAGGTGGTGAGCCGGTGGTGTCTATACCGCTGCGCGTCGATAATCGGCCCGTGGGCGCGATCGTGATCTACAGGTTGCTTCAGCAGAAGGACGGTTTCTCGGCTCTCGACAACGAATTATTCACATTGTTGGCAGGGCACGCGGCGACGGCGATCTTTGCGTCGCGACTTTATGCACAATCCGAGCGGAAGCTGAGCACGATTCAAGGGTTCATCGACCTGCTTACGAAATGATCTTCGCGCACGATGGGCGCGGAATTCTAGATTGAGATGAGGAGTTCGAAATGGCTGGTCAGCGAATCCTGATCGTCGAAGACAGTCCGACGATGCGACAGCTCTTGGTGTTCGCGCTCAAGCGCATGAAGGGCGCCGAAATTGTCGAGGCACAGGATGGCATGGACGGTCTGCGTAAAGTCACCGGCGATCATTTCGATCTAGCCTTCGTCGACATCAACATGCCAGTCATGGACGGACTGAAGTTGATCAGTCTGATCCGAGGGGAGCCGAGCCTGGCGTCGATGCCGATCTGTGTGATCACGACCGAGGGGGCCAAGGAAGATCGCGAGCGCGCGATTTCGCTCGGTGCGAACGAGTACCTCACGAAGCCGATCCAGGCGAACAAAGTGCTGGCGGTCGCCAAGAGTCTGCTCAATCTCAACGTCTGACCAGTCCTGTCACGCGCTGACGGTCCATAGCGGCGAAGGGCCGCAGGCTGCCGCGCCACATGCTATCGGTCTGGCATGCATCGATTCGATCGGACGCAAACCGCTGCCGCCACCGTTCTTTTCGTTCTGTTCCTGGTCACCGGGGGTTGCGGCTATCGGAATATGCTCGTGGTACCCCCCCAGGCCTCCGACTCGTCAGAAGGAATTGACGGGGCCCCTCGAGATGGAGCCGCTGGACGACCGCGAATCAGCATCGCGGTGATCGCGCTTCAAAACGATACGCCAGAGCCCTGGCTCGATCGCATCTTGACCGACGCCATGCGTCGAGAGATCAGCGCGCGAGCCGGCTTCGAATTCATTAATGATCCCAATGGCGCAGATCTCGTTCTCAGGGGACGCATACGACAACTCGACACGAGGAGTGTCGCCTTCTCGCGATTCGTCGCGGCTGTCGAGTACGGTGTCACCCTCAATCTCGATCTGGAACTCCTGTTCGCCGGAGGCAACATCGTCCGCCTCGATCCACGTATGCTGTCCGAGGCGGATTCGTATCTGGCGAGCGCGGACATCGAGGTAACGCGCACAAACCGGCTAGAAGTGTTGCGCCGCCTTTCCGATCTGCTCGCATCCCGCGTGGCCGATTCGATCGAAATGATCGAATCGCCTATACCCGAATCCGGCGCGGAGGGGGGTGGATGACAGGGTCCGAACTTGCAAAAGAACTCTCCGCGGGCCGCATCCGTCCTGCCTATCTCGTGGCCGGCGGGGAGCCACTATTGCGCGACGATGCCTTCGCCGCGATCGAACAGGCCGTATTGGGGTCGGGGCTACGGGACTTCAATCTAGATCGGCTGGAGGTCGCCACGTCTTCACCAGGTCGATTGGAGGAAGCCCTCGCGAACCTACCGGTGCTTTGTGAACGCCGACTGGTGGTATTGAGGGAAACCGACGGGCGAGTCTCGAAGCTGGATACGGCCTGGACTGAGGTGATCGAGGCTTGGCTAGCGCAGGCAGACGAGGCAAGCGGGGCCGTTCTCGTCATCGTCGTGAGCAAGGTCGATCGCCGGAATAAGTGGGTGAAGGCTTTTCATGATCCTGCGGCGCTCGTCGATTGCGATCCGCCCAAGAGCGCCGGGGAGCTTGCGAAGTTCTTGAAGGACGAAGCGCGGCGGCAGGGCGTCGATCTGACCGCCGATGCGGCCGGTCTGCTCGGCGAACGTGTCGGTCCGCAACTTCTGCTTCTCCGACAGGAGATCGAAAAGGCGAGTCTGCTCGCTGGGCCCGGAGAAAGCATCGAGCGAAAGCATATTGAGATGTCGGTTGCCGCGGTCGCGGACGAGCCCATCTGGGATCTCACCGATGCGATCGGGCAGGGCAAGACCGCCGAAGCTGTCGATCTGCTAGCGCGCTTGCTTAATCACGGTGCCGCTGCGCCCGCGATTCTGGGCGCACTAGCCTCCCATTTCCGAAAACTCGTGCGAGTTGGATATGGTGAAAAGCTCGGCGGCCCGCCCTTTGTCGTTCGAAAACTCGAGCAACAGGCGCGCCGCTACCCGGCGCATCGACTTACGGCATGCCTGCGCGCAATTCATCGCACAGACGTCGAGCTCAAGGGGGCAAGCGTCATGCGGCCGAACCGCGCCCTCGAGCAGCTGGTTCTGGTGCTGGCGAGCTAGGCGGCGACGGTTGGCTCCGCCGGCACGATGATCAGTTTGCGCTACGAAACGGCGTTCAGGCGCTTTGCCAGGCGGCTGATGCTGCGGTCGGCGCGCTGCTTCGGAATCACGCCTCTGCTGACGGCGCGCCGGATTTCGCGTTCGGCGACTTTGAATGCGTCGGAAGAGCGGGTTTCATCGCCTGAATCGAAGGCATCGCGACAGCGTTTCACCATCGTACGCATCTGAGTACGAATATGCTGATTACGCTTTCGTCGGCTTTCTGACTGTCGAATTCGCTTGAGGGCGGATTTATGGTTGGCCAATGCGGCCTCTCCTTGCTGATGGGCGCGGCATCATAGTCATCGTTAGCGGGATCGTCTAGGCCGAGTTTTGGCCCTGAATGGAATAAGGAGAGTCGCCCCTAGGGGATTATCTTCAGGGGCCGGACCAGCCGGCCGATATGAAAGGCCGAATCCATCCGTTTGGAAGGAGATTTGGTTGGCTTTTCGTCGCTCCCTCGCATTCTCGATTCTCGGTCTAGTCGTTCTGCTGGTCACGCCCGCCATGGCTGAAAGCGGGTTCGACTCGGTCACCGCGACGGTGATCGATCCGATCAACGACCCTTGGCTGTCGGAGCAGGGGCCAGCGGTTCAAAAGCCGCTAGGAATGGCTCGCGAACAAGTCGTCGCTGCCTGGGAGGAGGCACCGAAGGCCGCCTACGCGCGGGCTGCGGCGCTGCGCCGCGTGCGTCTCGAACTCGGGATCGGGGATCTAATTGCACCAGCGCATGTGATCCAGAGCAGCGCGACCGAGGAAGATCCCGATATCTATACGGCCTTCGCCCGGGATCTCGCACCGGGCGTGCCTTCTGTCTGGATCGCCCACACGCGCGCGCTCGTAAGCAGCGGCGATATCGGTGCGGCGACGAAGGCGATGAATTCCGCCGTAGGGTCCGTCGTTCACAATTTGTCGGCCCAGCTTTGGCTCCTCGAGAACCTCACGTTCCTTCTGTTGGTCGTCGTCCTGGCGGCTTCACTCGATTTCATTTCGCTTTCAGCGTTGCAGGTATTTCCAGATGCCGCACACGACTTCGGTGATTTGTTAGGGGGGCGCCACACGCCTGCTTTCGCGCGTTGTGCGGCGTTGGCAGCCTTGATTCTGGTGCCGCTTTCTCTGGGCGAGGGTGTGATTGGGTTGGCTCTGGCGCTGTTTGTCGTGGCATTCGCCTACGGCAAGACTCGACAGCGAAGTATGCTGGTGATGGCGGCAGCGATGCTGATCATCGGACTTCACCCGCTGGCCCAGGTGGTATCGATTGCGACGACGCTGGTGGATCAAGATCCCGTTGCGCGTAGTGTCATGGCGGTCGTTGCTGGCACGGAAACGCGCGCAGACATCGAGCTACTCGAAGCGGTCGTCGAGGATGATGTCGTGGCGGGGCATGCGCTGGCCTATCGAAGCCGTCGATACGGACTCGAGGAACTTTCGCGGACTCAACTGGACGCGCTCGGCGTGCAGGATCCGAGCGATGGATTCGTACTCGCCGCGCGGGGTAATATCGAAATGCGTCGTGGCGAGACCGAAGCCGCGATCGGCTTCTACGAGCGCGCGGCGGAGCAGTTGAGCTCGCCGACCCTCTACTTTGATCTGAGTCAGGCGTATGCAAAAGCGTTTCGCATGGAGGAGTACGAAGCGACTCTAGTGCGGGCGCAGAGAATGGACGCAGAGGTCGTAGCCGCCCTTTCGAGTCTCGGTGACGCGGACCTCGTGGCCGATCTACCGTTTCCGGTCGGATTGCTCCACGACCGGCTGATTGCCCTCGCGATGTCTCAGGATGCGCAATTCGATCTCGCGACCGCGCTTGCACCCGGCCGCGTCGGCGAACGCTGGTTTCTGACGGCGAGTGCTTTCTTGCTCGCGGTGCTCTTCTGTCTCCTCTTTGCAAATCGTTTCGATCATGCGAGCACGTGCGATCGTTGTGGTCATCGGATCTGCACGCGTTGCGAAGAAACGGTGTGGAGCGAAGATATTTGTGAAGACTGCCACCATCTCTTTCAGTATCCGGCGGCAACGGATCCTTCGCTGCGGATGGCTCGGCTGCAGGCACTCTCGCGTCGTGAGGTGCGGATCGATCGAATTCTGCTGGCTGCTGCGATGCTGATTCCGGGCGTGGCTGGGCTTGCGGCTCGGCGGCCGGATTTTGCGATGTTCGGGCTCTTGCTATCTGGTTGGATCGGAGTCTGGATCGCGTGGCCGGCGGGGGTGTTCGAGGACCCTCTGTTGATGGGTAACGCTGCCGTAGTTTGTCTGGCGATCCCGGGCGTTCTGTCGGTCATCGGATACGGCGGAATCGTATTCGCAAGTCTCGTCGTACGAAAGAATCGCTAGGGGGGCGAATGTCCGTCGCATTGCATGGCAGTCTAAAGGATTTCGGGATCGCAGAGGTCTTCCAGCTGATCGGTCAGCAGCGGAAGACCGGGAGACTCGTCGTCGGCGAAGGCAGCGAATCGATCTTTCTCGCCTTCGACGACGGACGCGTCGTTCGCGGCGGGCCAGCGGGATCGAATCCGGAACACGATCCATTGGGCCACCAGCTCGTGCGGTCCGGTTATCTCACTCGAGAACAGCTCGAGAACCTTCAGAGCGAGAGCCAGCGGTCTGCGAGGCCGCTGACGGATCTATATCTGGCGACGGGGTTGATCGAGCTCGAGACGCTGGAGGAGATCCGGCATCTACTCACTCGCGAAACCGTGTTCGATGTCATTCGCCGCCAGAACGGCGACTTTCATTTTTCGGCAGAGCAGGTTGTCCACGACACCAAGCCCGAGAATCTTCTGGCTGCCGAGCAGATCTTGATGGACGGTCTCCGGATGCTCGATGAGTGGCAGACTTTCGCAGATATCGTGCCGTCGGAAGATGCTGTTTTTCGCAGAGTCGGAAATCTAGAGTCGGCGCGTGCGCTGACCAAGGGCGACTCTGATTCGCGACTTGGACATGCGGAGCGGGTGCTTCAGTTGATCGACGGTCGACTGAGCGTGCGTCGCGTGGTTGACCTTTCTCGTCTTGGAACCTTCGAGGCGACCCGGACGCTGGCTGAGCTGCGGCAGGCGGGTGTGATCGATCTGGTGACCCTGAAGAAGCGGGCGCCGAGACGGCCACGGCGTAGTTTCCGCCCGGCTCAGATCCTGCCGGCCCTTCGGGTTGCGTTGGCTAGCGTTTTGCCATTTGTCGCACTCGGGCTCATGCTGATTTCGGCCTACGGAGAGACCAGCCTGGCCAGTGCGCTTCCGGGCTCCGCCATTCCGGAACGTCTCGTGAATCAGCTCGGGCGCCGGTTCGAGTCCAACCTGATTCGAGGATTGGTCGAAGCGAGGTTCTACGAGACCGGTGCCTATCCTGCAGACCTCGACGAAATCGCGACAGAGGCTGCTCGCGAGAGTCGTTCGTTGACGCCGTCGCGTCTCGCCGACTATTATTACGAAGTGCGCGATGATGAGGTGGTTCTACTTGCGCCGGCACAATGATGTGGCCTGAGGAGCGGCTCTACTGGCTCGAGAACAAGTGGCGACCAACGAGAGCCTGACTTTCGACGACAATTCGACGTCAGTCGCCCTCTATGGGGATGGCGAGGAGACGCTAAGACTGATCGAGCGATCCCTGGGCGTCGAGATCCATGCGCGCGGGAACGAAGTCCAGATAGAGGGCGAAGCCGACCGGACGGCTCTCGCACGGCGGGTTCTCGAAGAACTCTACAAGCTTCTCGAATCGGGAAAGGGCGTGCGGGGCGCCGACGTCCGTCATGTGATCCGCATGTTGACGGACGAGCCGGACGTACAACTGAACGATATCTATGAGAACGTCCTGAGTCGCGGATCTCGCAGGGTCATTCGCGCGAAGAATCTAGCTCAGCGGCGTTATGTGGATCTGATCCGAAAACACGACGTCGCGATCGCGATCGGGCCGGCGGGAACCGGCAAGACCTATCTGGCAATGGCCATGGCGGTCTCCGCGCTCCATCGCAAGGAAGTTTCACGCATCATACTGACGCGTCCTGCTGTCGAGGCCGGTGAACGCCTTGGCTTCTTGCCCGGAGATCTTGCAGAGAAAGTCGATCCCTACATGCGACCGCTCTACGATGCGCTGCGCGACATGATGGATACGGAAAAGGCCACTCGTCTAATCGAGCGGGGCACGATCGAAGTGGCGCCCCTGGCGTTCATGCGCGGGCGAACCCTGAACGACTCCTTTGTCATTCTCGACGAAGCGCAAAATACGACCGGCGAGCAGATGAAGATGTTTCTCACCCGGCTCGGTGATGGCTCTCAAGCCGTCATTACCGGCGACGTTACCCAGATTGATTTGCCTTCCGAAACGGAAAGTGGCCTGGTCGAGGCGGCCCGTGTCCTACGATCCGTGCGGGGAATCGGTTTCATGCGATTCGAAGCGGCCGATGTCGTGCGACATCCGCTAGTGCAGTCCATCATCCTGGCCTATGAACACGCCAAAGGTCACGCCAAAGGTCACGGCAAAGGTCACGCCAAAGGTCACGCCAAAGGTCACGGCAAAAACCACGGCACGAATACGACCGAACCTGTCCGTGTGGACGGAGACGACTCGGCTGAGGGCGATGGATGAGTGTGTTGATTTCCGGACCGCCCGAAGCGATCCGGGGATCGAAAGTCGACGTAGCCCGACTGCGTCGCTGCGGCCAGGCGGTGCTATCGGCGATCGGTGAGAGTCGTTCTGAGCTCTCGATCGCGTTGGTCGATGATCCCGAGATCAAGGAACTCAACGCGCGTTGGCGCAATCGACGAGAGTCGACCGATGTCCTCTCCTTTTCTCAGATCGAGGGAGACTTTGCGGATCATCGAGCGGGATTGCTCGGCGATGTCGTGATCAGTGTCGAAACCGCGGCCGCCCAGGCCGCGACACGGCATCGTGGTCTGGATGAGGAGGTCACCAGACTTCTAATCCACGGCGTGTTGCATCTGATCGGGCACGATCACGTGAAGGATGCGGAGGCTCTCCTGATGCGTGCCGAAGAACGGCGGATCTGGCGAGAACTGAATTCGTGAACACGAGCCAGCCGTCGGCGCGAAAGGGCGCGCTCGCCCTCTACGCGGGTCTGACCCTCTTTTCGTTTCCTCATGAACTACCTGGCGGCTTTGTGCTCGACCTGGGCTACGTGCTTGCCTGGTTTGGGCCAGCAGCACTCATCGTGGGAATCGAGGGCCTCTCGCCCGGTCGAGCCGCGCGTGCGGCCTTTCTTGCCAGTCTTGCGGGCCACTTCATTCTCTTTCACTGGTTCTTCGTAGTGACGGTCCAATACGGTGGGATGTCGGGCTGGCTCGGTGTCCTCTCTCCTCTGGTGCCGTCGCTCTACGTCTCGTCATTCAGCGCGCTTTTCGCCTGGTCCTGGGCGCGATTCGGAAGGCTCTCTGGTTCACCGATCCTCGTCGGCGCAATGTCGTGGGTGGCGGTCGACTGGTTACGCGGTCGTTTCATGGGCGGATTTCCCTGGGCCACGCTCGGCTATGCCTTGCATCTCGATGCGCCGCTGCTCGCATGGACGCGATGGGCGGGCGTTTATGTGCTCTCCTTTTTTGTCGTGGCCGTCGGGGTCGCCATCGGTCGCGTCTGGCTCGATCGTCAGGCCGCAACGATTCGGAGTTTCGCGGTGTCCATCGCCGTCGTCGCGGTCG
>JAQBEG010000512.1:0-2599 GCA_032123985.1 Deltaproteobacteria bacterium | reverse complement strand
ACATCGCGTCGACACAGTGGTGCATCTGGCGGCGATCGTGACGCCCGGCAAGCACGACACGCGCGAGTTTCTGCATTCGATCGATGTGGGCGGGACGGAAAATGTCGTCGCCGCCTGTCTCGAGACGGGGGTACGACGATTCATCGTGACGAGCAGCGGGGCGGCCTATGGCTACTACGCCGACAATCCCCAGCCTCTCTCGGAGGACGATGCGATCCGAGGCAATCCGGAGTTCGCGTATTCGGATCACAAGCGACAGGTCGAGGAATTCCTGGCGCGCCAGCGGGAAGAACATCCGGAACTCGAACAGGTGATCTTTAGACCCGGCACGATCCTCGGGTCTTCGGCGCAGAATCAGATTACGGCCCTCTTTGATGGGCGCGTGGTGCTCGGCGTTCGGGGATCAGACACGCCCTTCGTCTTCATTTGGGATCAGGATGTCGTCGGCTGCCTGATCGAGGCAGTGCGGGGCGGTCGGGTGGGGATCTACAATGTGGCGGGTGACGGCGTAATGACGCTTGCCGAGATTGCCGCTGTGATTGGTAAGCCGATGGTCTCACTTCCGGCCTGGTTGATTCAGGGGGTACTTGGCGTTCTTCATCCCCTCGGCCTCGCCCAATACGGGCCGGAGCAGGTGAATTTTCTTCGCTACCGGCCGGTTCTCTCGAACGACCGCCTTCAGAATGTTTTTGGCTACAAGCCTCGAATGACCAGTCGTGAGGTTTTCGATTTCTTCTGGTCGCATCATGGCTCGCCGTGACTTCGCGAATGGAGGCCGACGTGCGTCTTCAGGATAAACACGCGGTCGTGACCGGGGCAGGGGGAGGTCTGGGCCGTGCACTCTGTCAGGAACTCGCGCGTCTTGGTGCGTGCGTCTCGGCACTCGATATCGACGAGTCCGCGGTGCGAGACCTGGTCGCGTCCGATGCGACCGGTCGATTATTCGGGCAGGCTCTCGACATCACGGATGCGAATGCCACGGCTAAAGTTTTCGGACAACTCCGAGATGAACGCGGACCGATCGATCTGATCGTCAACAATGCTGGCATCACGCACTTCAGCACAGTGGAGGACGTCGCGCTGAAGACGATCGAGCAGGTGATGTCGGTGAATTTCGCCGGAGCCGTGAACTGCACCAAGGTCGCATTGCCCGATCTGCTCGACCGTGCGGGGCAAGTCGTCGTACTTTCGAGTGTGGCCGGCTTTGCTCCGCTTTACGGCCGCTGTGCGTATTCCGCCTCCAAGCACGCGTTGCACGGTTTCTTCGAGACGCTTCGCTGTGAAGTGCGCGATCGGGGGGTGAACGTCCTCATGATCTGCCCATCGTTCATCGACACACAGCGCGATCAAAGGGGCTCGGAGAGTCGGTATGCAGGCGCGGCACGTCCTGGTAGCGCCCGTGCGACCGTGGGGGAGGTGATGTCGCCCGAAGCGGCGGCTCGCGAGATCGTTCGCGCGATCGCGGCGCGACGGGAGCAGCTGATGGTTGGCCGAGTCGCGAAGCAATCCTATTGGCTGCGGCGCCTGCTTCCCGGACTCTACGATTCGATCATGACCAGGAGAGCCCGGGCAGAAGTTTCCGGTTGAATTCCCCGTGACGAGAACACGATCGGGTGCAAGCCGGATCGTTCAGGCGTTTCGGGATCGCGCTTTGGCCAATATGGTGTCGACCATTTGTTCGGCCGCGCGATTGGGCGTAATCGCTTCTCTCTCGGCAGTCTCGAAGACGTCGTTCAAAGTATTCGCGATCTGCTCGACCTGTTCTCGGGCCCAGGTTTCATCGTATCCTGAAGCATCTTTTCGAGCCAATCGAATCGCCTCGCGGTAGGCATTGATGATGCCGCCTGCATTCAACACATAATCTGGGGCGTAGAGAATGCCTCTGTTCGCCAACGCATCTGCATGACGATCCTCTGCGAGTTGATTGTTCGCACCACCTGCGACGACGGCGCATTTCAAGCGCGGGATTGTGTCCTCGTTGAGTACTGCGCCCAGCGCGCACGGAGCGAAGATCTGCGCGTCTTCGTCATAGATCGTCTGGGGCGACACGATGGTTGCGCCGAATTTCTCAGCGACCCGAATCGCCGACTTCTCGTTCGTGTCGGCGATCGATATTTTTGCTCCCGCTGCGTGCAGATGTTGGCAAAGATACGTAGCCACATTTCCTGCGCCCTGGACCGCCACGTGGACGCCTGCCAATGAATCAATCCCCAACCTCCGTTTCGCGGCTGTGAGAAGACCCAGGTAGACGCCATACCCCGTAGCAGGTGACGTGTCACCACTTTGGCCAGGACGTCCAACGACGAAGTCAGTCTCGGTCGCGATGACCTCCATGTCTTCGGGCGTGGTCCCAACATCTTCTGCAATGATGTACTGGCCTCCAAGGCGTTTTACCGCCCGGCCGATCGCGCGCAACAGCTTTTCCGACTTGTCGCTCGACGAATCTCCGATGATTACTGTCTTTCCGCCACCGCCGGGTAAACCGGCGAGAGCGATTTTGTACGTCATCGCTTTGGAAAGTCGCAACGCGTCTCGCAGGGCTTCGTCATCGGAAGCATAAGGCCACATGCGACACCCCCCGCCTGCTGGACCGAGGACG
>JAQBEG010000511.1:0-3079 GCA_032123985.1 Deltaproteobacteria bacterium | reverse complement strand
GGCCAAACCCCGCCGTAGCACCCGGCCCCCAACGACAGACGGCCATCCAAGCCCCACCCAAAGGCAGCACTCCGATGGCCGAGCCATTCGCGAAAACCACGCCGCGCCGCACCGGCCTCGGCTTCTATGCAAAGACGACCGACACCTAACGCTTCGCAAACAACTCCCGAAGGATAATCGTCTCTTCTCGCCCAGGCCCCACCGACAACAAAGTAGCCGGCACCTCAGCCAGAGCCTCGATCCTCTCCACATAACGCCGAGCATTATCCGGAAACGCCTCGATCGAAGTCATCGCCGTCAAATCTTCCGTCCACCCCGGATGACTCTCATAAACCGGAATCGCCCGCTGCGCCTCCGACAAGGTCATCGGAAAATCCTCCGTGACCTTCCCATCGACGTCATAAGCCGTACAGATCTTCAGCTCTGGGAACCCGCTCAACACGTCGAGCTTGTTGATCGCCAGATCCGTCAACCCATTCACCGTCACCGCCTCGCGCAGCAAAACCGCATCGAGCCAACCACAGCGCCGCGGCCGGCCCGTCGTTGCACCAAACTCTGCTCCCGCCCGGCGAAGCTCTTCACCGACCGCATCGTCGAGTTCCGTCGGAAAGGGCCCCGAGCCAACCCGCGTCGTATACGCCTTCGTAATCCCGATCACGCGATCGATCTTCGTCGGCCCGACACCGCTGCCGGTACAAACCGCCCCCGCAACACAATTCGAAGACGTCACGAAGGGATAGGTCCCGTGGTCGATATCGAGAAAAGTCCCCTGCGCCCCCTCGAAAAGGATGTTCTTGCCCGCCCGCAGCGATTGATCGAGGATCCGTCCCGTGTGATCGAGATAGGGCTCGAGCGCTCGACCGAATTCGACACACTGTTCATAGAGCGCACCGACGTCGACCGGGTCCGCTCCGTGCAGCTTCGTCAGTTCGAAATTCTTCTGCTCGCCGATGGCTTCGAGCTTTTCACGCAGCGTGTCCGTCTGTCGCAGGTCCGCAACGCGGATGCCCCGACGCGCGACCTTGTCCTCATAACACGGGCCGATGCCGCGACCGGTCGTCCCGATCTTGCCCTTGCCCGCCGCGCTCTCACGAGCGACGTCGAGCGCGCGATGCCACGACAGAATCACGTGTGCGCGACCCGAGACGCGGAGTCGCGAAGGATCCTTCAGGATGCCGCGCAGTTTCAGGGCCTCGATCTCGCCGAGCAGGATCGCCGGATCGACGACGACGCCGGGTCCGATCAGATTGATCGATCCGTCGTGCAGGATGCCGGACGGGACGACGTGCAGAATCGTCGTCTCCCCGTCGACCACGAGCGTGTGGCCGGCATTGTTGCCGCCCTGAAAACGCGCGACGACATCCGCGCGCGGAGCGAGCCAATCGACGATCTTGCCCTTACCTTCATCGCCCCACTGGGCGCCGACGGCGACTACTGTAGACATAACTAGAGCTCCAAAACCTGAACCGCGATCATGTTCTTTGCATCACGCAGCGCTGCCAGAACCGCTTCACCGGGGTCCTGATCGATATTGACGAGCATACAGGCTTCACCCCGAGATTCGTGAAGAGCGAGCTGCATGCGAGAGATGTTGATGTTGGCGTTTCCGAGAATCGTGCCGACCGTTCCGACGACGCCGCTCTGATCATGGTTGTGAAGCAGGAGCGTGCAGCCGTCCGGGATGGCTTCGAGCATGAAGTCGTCGACGCGAACGATGCGCGGTTGGTTGCCGTGAAAGACGGCGCCCGCGACCACACGCTCGACGACGCCATTCACGCGAACCGTGATGGAGCTGGCGAAGTCCGTCGACCGGGCCACCTTCGACTCGATCACCTTGATGCCGAGTTCCTGCGCGATATGCGAGGCGTTCACGGGGTTCACGCCCTCACGAACGGGCGAGAGAATGCCCTTCAAGACGGCGATCGTGATCGGCGCGACCTTCAACTCGGCGACTTCGCCCGAGTACTCGACCTCGACCGTGTCGATGCGACCCTTGGCGAGCTGGCCCTGGAAGCTGCCGAGCTTTTCGCCGAGTTCGATATAGGGACCGACCGCCTCCATCTGCTCCGGGGAGACGGTGGGGACGTTGATCGAGTTGCGGACCTCGCCCTTCACAAGGAAGTCACGAATCTGTTCGGCGACGGCGATCGCCACGTTGATCTGCGCCTGCTCGGTCGAGGCACCGAGATGCGGCGTGCAGATCACGTTCGGGTGGTCGACGAGCGGATGGCCCTTGGGCGGCGGCTCTTCGACGAAGACGTCGAGACCCGCGGCGCCGACCTGGCCCGAATTGAGGGCCTCTAGAAGCGCGGCCTCGTCGACGATGCCCCCGCGTGCGGCGTTGATCACGATCAGGCCGGGCTTGGCCTTCGCGAATGCCTTGCGGCCGAGGATGCCGGTCGTCTCCTTCGTCTTCGGGACGTGGACGGTCACGATGTCGGCGCGGCGCATCATCTCATCGAGGTCGACGCGTTCGACTTCGAGCCGCGCCGCGGCTTCGGCGGTCAGGTAGGGATCGTGAACGATGACCTTCATGCCGAGACCCTTCGCGCGCGACACGACGAAGCGACCGATATTGCCGGCCCCGAGCACGCCGAGGGTTCGGTTGTAGAGCTCCATGCCCTGGAACTTCTTCTTTTCCCACTTGCCGGCCTTCATCGAGGCCGTCGCTTGCGGGATATGACGCGCGAGCGAAACGATCAGCGCGATCGCGTGCTCGGCCGTCGTAATGTTATTGCCCTCGGGCGTATTCACGACGACGACCCCGTTTCGGGTCGCAGCGGCCACGTCGATATTGTCGACGCCGATGCCCGCGCGGCCAACGATGCGGAGCTTCGTGGCGGCGGCGAAGACGTCGGCCGTTACCTTCGTATTCGAACGGATGATCAGACCATCGATGTCCGGGATCACCGAGAGCAGCTCGTCGGGCGACATGCCGGGCTTGTTGATGACTTCGATTCCGGCGCTCTGCTCGAGAATGGTCACGCCTTGTTCGGCAAGGGAATCGGAAACGAGGACTTTCAGCACCTGCGTTCTCTCCTGGCTCTCATTGGCTCGACCGGCCCCATGGCCGCAACAA
>JAQBEG010000510.1:0-2689 GCA_032123985.1 Deltaproteobacteria bacterium | reverse complement strand
GGTTCGAAGGTCCGTTCCTGCAAGACTCGTAGAAGTTTCACTTGAAGATTCGGGCTCATGTCCCCGATTTCATCGAGAAAAATCGTCCCGCCGTGAGCGACCGTAAATCGCCCATCACGATGACTGATGGCGTTGGTGAAGGCGCCTTTGACGTGCCCGAAGAGCTCGGATTCGAGCAATTCTTCGGGGATCGCACCGCAATTCACGGTGACGAGTAGGCGTTCGGCCCGGCGACTGTTGTAATGGAGTGCCCGCGCGACGAGTTCCTTGCCGGTCCCGCTCTCCCCGGTGATGAGAACGGTGCTTTCGGTGTCGGCGACTTTTTCGACGAGAGAGAGCGTGCGGCCGAGGCTGTCGCTCTTGCCGATGATACTGTCGAACTTGTGACGGGATCGGAGTTGCCGCTGGAGCTGGCGATTCTCGGATTTGAGGCGGCCGTGCTCGATGGCCTGCGTGACGAGCCGTCGAACGATGTCGAGTCGATCGTGCTCGAAGGGTTTCTCGAGATACCAGAATGCTCCGGCCTGCAGTGCTTCTACGGAGTTCTCGGGCGTATTGTACCCGGTCATCACGATGCAGGGCAGATCGGGTTCGACCTCGTGGATCTGGCGCACGAGTTCGAGGCCATTGATGCCCGGCATCTGGATGTCGCAAAGCACGAGAGCGACCGAGTTGGCCGAGATTACCTGGAGCGCTTCGCCTGCGTCAGGGGCCATCAATACGCCGAAGCCAACACGACGAAGAATGCGTTCGATCGCGTGGCGATACAATTCCTCGTCGTCGACGACGAGCACGTTGGTTTTCTGCAGGGTTGATCTCCGCTGAGCGGAGGGGGCTGTCGGAGTGTAGGAGATACGGCCTGGTCCGGCCAAATCTCCCTCGAGCGTGATCAAGGGGAGGGGATCGGCTACTTTTGTCGGCCCCTGCTGACGCCTTTCGGATCATTCGATCCGCTCGCAGGAGCCTGCTTGTCCTCCTCCCTCGAAATCGATCTGCCGCTTGGCGTGATTCGTATCATCGTCGTCGTTCCCAATGACGAGAAGGCCGATGGCCCGCCGCCAATGGATGTCGAGACCACCGCGGGCCTTGCGCGGCTCGGCGACCCAGTCGAATTACTGCGGGCGCAGAGTCCCGCTGAAATCGAGTCGATGCTCAGTGACCCTTCGATCGATCTCGTATTGCTCGATCGGCTCGATGTTGCCGATTCGGTCGCCATACTCGCCGTCATTTCTGAAGGCGGCCCGCCCTCGGTTGTCGTCGTCAGCGGTAACTTGGACGACGAAGCACTCGACGCCTTTCGCGCTGGCGCTTCCGATTGTGTTCAATTCGGATCGGACTACGAACGGGTCCTCCCGGTGGTTCTCCTCGAGCAGGTTCGTCGCTGGCGGATGGATCGGCAGCGGCTCGTTTCCGAGCGTCGAATTCAACGCCTCGAAGATCTCAACGCAGCCATCGTGGCGGAAATGCCGGCCGCGCTCGTCGTGCTGGATCCCGACGGATTGATCGTGGCAGAGAATCCCGAGTTCGCTCGGCTCTTTCCGCCGTCGGCGTCGGTTGATGCTACGGCAGCTGAGTTTCTAGCCGCGCGGATGCCCGCTGCACTGGTCCACACCGTTGAGCGATTGGAGAATCGCCACGGCAGAATCGATTCGGAACCTGAATCTGTGGAACTCATTCGAGTGGATGGGACCGAGGGAGAGGAGCGCGCGTACGAAATCCGGCGGAGGCGTCTCGACGACGCTAATCGATCGTTGCTGCTGATCTCCGATGTGACCGAGAGCGAATGGTTATCCAATCGACTCGAGTCCCTGCGCCGGGACAACCGCGACATCATCGAAAATATCAATAGTGCGCTGTTGGTCGTTGATCTCGGCGGCCATATCACGTTCGCGAATTCGGCAGCGGAGAGAATTCTCGGCGGACAGGGCGGTGATCTCGCTGGTCGACAGGTCGCGGACTGGTTTGGAGCCGAGGGGGAAGTATCGAGCCCGATCGAAGATTGTCTCCTCGATGGGACTCGCAGTAGGGGCGCTGAAACGCTGATGCAACGGGCGGACGGCAAGTGGATTCCGGTCGGGGTGTCTTGTTCGCCGCGGCTCGACGCCACGGGATCGTCGTGTGGCGCCGTTGCGATTTTTCAGGATCTATCGGAGATCAAGGAACTCGAGCTGCAAGTTCGCCAAACCGAGAAGATGGCGTCGATCGGCCAGCTCGCGGCCGGAGTCGCCCACGAAGTCAATAACCCGATGGGCTTCATCCACGCCAATCTGCATCAGATGTCGGAGTATCTCGGCGATCTGAATAAATATTTCGAGGCGACGGATCGACTTCAGCAAGCCGCAGTCGAGGGCGATCTCGAGATGGTTCGCGCCGCTGCGGATGACGTGCGTGTGATCTCGCGCGAGATCGATCTCGACTACGTGCGAGCAGATTTCGAAAAGGCATTGCTCGAGTCGAGTGAGGGAGCGGAGCGGATTCGTCATATCGTGAAAGATCTGCGGGACTTCTCTCGCCCGGAGCTACCGGCGCGAGTCCCGTCGGATCTGAATCAGGCGCTCGATTCGACCGCGAATATCGTTTACACGATGATGAAGTATTCGGTTCATCTCGACAAGAAGTATGGCGAGCTGCCCAAGATCGATGCATACCCGATGCAGCTGAAGCAGGTCTTCATGAACCTGCTCGTGAA
>JAQBEG010000509.1:0-4193 GCA_032123985.1 Deltaproteobacteria bacterium | reverse complement strand
GTGACCGAAAAAATGAAAACGGCGTTCGAAGACCTGGTCGCTGCGTCGATGTCCCGAATTCGATTGCCCCTGCCCGGCCTCGAATTCGATCGCGGGCTGAAGGCGCGCCGATTCATGGTCGATTTCCTCTCGAAGCTGATCGACGAAAAGCGCGGTGGGAACGAACCCGACCTGCTCGCACGTCTCGAACGAACGATCACACCGGAGGGCGAGCGCTTCAAGGACAGCGAGATCGTCGACCATATGAGTTTTCTGATGATGGCCGCTCACGATACGACGACCAGCACGCTGTGTTCGATGATCTATGAGTTGGCGAAACATCCCGAATGGCAGGAGCGTATCCGGGAAGAAGTACAGGCGATCAGCGAGGACGAACTCGATTTCGACCAGGCCCATGGAATCAAGAGCGTCTCGCTGGTCCTACGCGAAACCCTGCGCCGCTATCCGCCGCTCCCGGTGATTCCGCGGATGGCCGAGCAAGATTTCGAGTTCGAGGGTTACAAGGTCCCAGCTGGTGCGTTGGTCATCGTCTCACCGATTTTCACGCATCACATGCCGGAGTGGTGGGATGATCCGTGGCGCTTCGATCCGGAACGCTTTGGACCGGTCCGCGCGGAGCATGAGCGCCATTCTCATAGCTTCATCGCTTTCGGCGGCGGCCCGCACATGTGCCTTGGCAAGTGCTTCGCCGAGACGCAGGTCACAACCGTGCTCTTCCATCTTCTGCGGCGCTATCGCATCCGGGTCCCCGAGAGCTATACCATGCCCGTTCAGCAGGCCCCCATCTCGAAGCCTCGAGACGGGCTCCCCGTCTGGCTCGAACGACTCTAAACTCCACCGCGTCAAACTTCACGGCGACGAACACGAGCGGCTGCGGCCCTCACGGAGACATTGATGAGAACCCCCCTTTGCGAGCAGCTCGGTATCGAATTCCCTATTTTCGCATTCACGCATTGCCGCGATGTCGTCGCTGCCGTCTCGAATGCCGGGGGCCTCGGCGTGCTCGGCGCAGTGGGTTTCTCGCCAGAGCAACTCGAGGTCGAGTGCAAGTGGATCGACGAACACATCGGCGACAAGCCGTACGGCGTCGACCTCGTCATTCCCCAAAAATATGAGGGCATGGGCGAGCTGGATCCCGCAAAGCTAGAGGAGCAGCTGCGTCTAGCGATCCCCGTTCAGCATCGCGAGTTCGCCGCAAAGCTCCTGGCGGACCACGGCGTGCCCGAACTTCCGCCCGAGGAAGCCCACCACGAACTCCTCGGCATGAGCCTCGCCACCGCGACGCCGCAGCTCGACGTCGCACTCCAACACGACAAGGTTCGACTGATCGCGAACGCCCTCGGTACGCCTCCGCCCGAAGTCATCGAGCGCGTCCACGCGAGTGGCCGTCTGGTGGCCGCGCTATGCGGCAAGGTCCATCAGGCCGTGCGCCACAAGGAGTCGGGCATCGACATCATCATCGCGCAGGGCACCGAAGGCGGCGGGCACACCGGCGAGATCGGCAGCCTCGTCTTGTGGCCGCAGATCATCAGGGCTGTCGCACCAGTTCCCGTACTCGCAGCCGGTGGAATCGGATCCGGCAGCCAGATCGCCGCGGCGTTGGCGCTGGGGGCGCAAGGCGTGTGGACGGGTTCACTCTGGTTAACCGTCGAAGAGGCCGAATGCCCGCCCGCCCAGATGAATTCCTATCTCGGAGCCTCGAGCGGCGACACTGTTCGCTCACGCTCCTTCACCGGCAAGCCCTGCCGCATGCTCAAGAACGATTGGACAGAGGCCTGGGCGGCGGCGGACACCCCCGACCCCCTCGGCATGCCGCTCCAGAACATGGTCACCATGGACGCGATCGTTCGCACACAGCGCTACTCCGCCTCGGAGCAAGCGCAAGCGGTGTCGTTCAACCCGGTGGGCCAGATCGTCGGCATGATGAATGAAATCCGCTCGACTCGAGAAGTGATCTTCGATCTCGTACGGGAATACGTGGACGCGGTGGAGAACCTGAACGCATTGAATATCGAGTAGACGCGCGCGACCGCAAGGTTGTCGCGGGACTCAAGCCTTCTTCAAAAATTTCGCCTTCAGCATAACGCCCATTCCATCGACCTTGCAGTCGACGTCATGGTCTCCCTCGACGACTCGGATCCCCTTGATCTTCGTACCCGCCTTGAGCGTCGTCGAACTACCCTTCACCTTGAGATCCTTGATGACCGTGACCGAGTCCCCCGTCCTTCAGCACGTTGCCGTTCGAATCCCTCACGACCGGCTGAGCGTCGTCATCTTCAGACAGCGATGCTCTGGGCCATTCGTGGCCACAGGTCACGCATTCATGCTTGTCAGCCGAATCGAGAATATCGATCATCGTGCAGATCGGGCAGGCAAGGGCTTCGTCCATACGGGAGTGTTTAGCAACGAAGCGCAATCTGTGATAATTCTGGACGTTCTAGTTCTCGGCGCCCCGACGCGGTAGGATCATCGAGGTCAACCAATCAATTCCAGGAGATATTCAATGAAGCGGCATGACGTCTGGTTCTCGATAGCCATGATGCTCTTCTTCCTGACCGGATCGCTTGGCTGCGTCACGCAGGGAACCTACAACGAAATTCAGGCGGAGCGCGACGCGTTCTCGACGCGGGTCCAGGATCTGGAACGTGCGAATCTGGAGTTCGAAGATGAACTCGTCGCATTGCGCCTCCGAAGCGCTGCGATCGAGGAGGAATTGCGTGACGAGATCGTCGCCGGCGAGATCCGCATCGATGAGATTCGGGATGGGATCCGAGTGGATGTGTCGAATCAGCTCCTCTTCGGTTCGGGATCCGCGAACCTGAGCCAACAAGGCCGCGACGTCATCCTTCGACTTGCCAAGCAACTGCGAGAGGGTGACGAAACGATCAGTGTCGAGGGTCATACTGACGACGTCATGATCGGCGCCGGTCTCGAGAGTCAATACCCGAGCAACTGGGAGCTGGCCGGTGCGCGAGCCGCACGCGTCGTACGGAGGCTGAGTGCCGAAGGTGTCGATCCGCTACGGCTTCGAGCGATCTCTTTTGGACCCTTCGCTCCCGTCGCCTCGAATGCAACCGAAGAAGGACGAGCGCGCAACAGACGAACGGAAATCCTGCTGCGTCCCGCAACGCGCTGAAGGCCCCGGCCGTATGTGGCTCATATAGGCACAGGGGGGCTCCAGGTCATCTGACACACCTCATCATGCTGGTCCGAAGGACTCGCTGTGAATCTGGTTCGTCGGAACGCCCAGCTGCTCGAGATCGGTTTGCAGCGCCGCCATGAAGCCGATGGGACCGCATAGGTAGAACTCTGCTGCGAGATCGGGCAATAGGGATTCGAGGAGGGCTCCATCGACCCTCCCCTTTGTGTCGAAATCCCGACCCGCTCGATCGTCGCTTCCGGGTTGACTGAACGACACGTGCGTACTTACACGCGAGTTCCCTTCGGACAGAGCTCGAACCTCATTGGCGAGTGCGTGATGTCCTCCATCTCGTGCGCCATGCACGAACCAGATGGACCTCGAATCTCCGCTCTCGACCAGGGCATGGAGCATGCTGACCATCGGTGTCGCACCAATGCCAGCGCTCACGAGCACAACGCGGCGCTGATTATGCTCGAGAACGAAATCTCCAGCGGGCGCGCGAGCGGAAACGATCGAAGCGACTTCGATCGCGTCGTGCAGATGGCGCGAGGCGACACCTGACGATTCGCGCTTGACCGAAATTCGGTAACGATTCTGTCCGGGCGCATTCGAGAGCGAATACGTGCGCTTCGTCGGCTCATCAAGGTCGGGCAGGCGGATTTCGATCGGCAGATGCTGTCCCGCCGTAAAGTCCGCGAGCGGTCTGCCGTCATCGGCCTCGAAGACGAACGAGACGACGTCGGCACTCTCGCGTGTCTTCTCGACGAGTCGAAGATCGCGCAGCGATTCGGCTGTGGTTGCCCAGCGTAGCGGTAAGGCGTCTTCCAGCAAGATGGCTTCTTCGATGCTGAAGCGGATAAGTCGACGGGCTCCCGGGAATCGATCGATCTCCGAGGAGTCCCAGTCGATCTCGGCCCGACCGCTGAGCTGCAACATCCCGCCCGTCTCGAAATCGACGAAGAGCAAACCGGCGCGAGGGTCTACGACGAGATTCCCGATCGTATTGAAGTGATTGTTTCCCGCATAATCCGGGAAGACGAGCGTCCGATCC
>JAQBEG010000508.1:0-4777 GCA_032123985.1 Deltaproteobacteria bacterium | reverse complement strand
GACTCGCATTCGACTTCACGCAGCGCCGAAAGTTCGGTGGCCAGGCGTGCCGCAACTTCGGCGGGCTGCCCGAGCGCTCCGTCGACCTCCAACTCCACCCGCACCGGCGCATCGCCAGCAACGCTGACTCCGGCCCAGTCCAGCGGATCCGACATACGACGCGCATGGGAAAAGGGATCCTCGACGTAGGCCGATTCGACTTCGATCTTCGAGTCAGATGAGACCGGGACCTTGCCAACGAGACTCGCAGCGGCTGCGATCATGCGTGCGACCGGGACTTCCCGAACCGGGTCCTCGGTTAGCGAGACGCGAATCGTGTCACCGAGCCCGTCTGCGAGTAACGACCCAATTCCTATTGCGCTCTTGATTCGACCATCCTCGGCATCTCCAGCTTCGGTCACGCCGACATGAAAAGGATAGGAAGGTTGACCCGGAGCACGCTCTTCGAGTCGCGCCGCGAGTAAGCGATACGCCGCGATCGCGACTTGTGTATTCGAAGCCTTCATTGAAAAAACAATGTCGTGATATGCCTCATCCTCACACACATCGAGAAATTCCAGAGCGCTCTCGACCATCCCATTTGCCGTATCCCCGAAGCGATTCATGATCCGATCGGAGAGTGATCCGTGATTCGTACCGATGCGCAGGGCTACACCGTTCGACTTGCAGCGACGCACGAGTGGACGAAAACGCTCGGCGACTCGCTCGACCTCTGCCTCATACTGCGCATCATCGTATTCGCGGACTTCGAATTTTTTCTTGTCTGCGTAGTTACCCGGATTGATCCGGACCTTCTCGATGATGTCGGCGGCGATCATCGCTGCGTTCGGCGTGAAGTGAATATCGGCGACGAGCGGAACGTCGATGCGTCGCTTTACGAGCATGTGGCGAATCTCGCGAAGATTCTCGGCATCTCGAATCGAAGGTGCGGTCACTCGAACGATCTCGCAGCCCGCATCCACGAGCCGCGTCACCTGTTCGACGGTCGCGACGGTATCCATCGTGTCGGTGTTGGTCATGGACTGAATGCGAATCGGAAAGTCGCCCCCAATTCCTACATCCCCGACCTGCACGACACGGGTCCGGCGGCGTTCGGGGCGAAACGGATCTCCAAAAGAACCCGACATCACGCTCCTACCAATTCGTTGAACTTCTCTAACGCCTGGTCGATGCGACTGGGATCCTTGCCACCGGCCTGGGCGAAATCAGGGCGACCCCCGCCCGAGCCTCCCACTACGCGGGCCACCTCGCGAATCAGATCGCCCGCCTTCAGCTGAGAGACAAGATCCTTCGTCACGCCAATCGCCAGAAGCACCTTGTCACCGTCGGCCGCTGCCAGGCAGACGACCCCAGTCCCCAATCGATTCCGAAAATCATCGACCATTGTCCGCATGGCCTTCGCGTCCACGTCCTCTACGCGACCGGCGATCGTCTTGGCCCCCGGTATGGCCGCGATTTCGCGCGCTGTTGCAAAGAGATCTCCTGTCCCCGAATTCTGTTTGCGCGCGCGCAGGTCGTCGATCTGCTTCTGCGCTTGCTTGCGGTCCTCAATGAGCTGGCTGACCCGGCTCGGCAGATCCGCAAGCGGGACCTTGAGCGATTCGGCCGCCGCGCTCGCAAGCCGCTCGCGCTCTCGAATATGACGGAGCGCACCGAGACCCGTGAGGGCTTCGATGCGGCGAACGCCTGCGGCGATTCCGGACTCGGAAACGATCTTGAGAAGGCCGATATCGCCCGTCGCGCGTGCATGCGTGCCACCGCAGAGTTCGGTACTGCAGTCACCGAACGACACGACGCGAACCTGATCGCCATATTTCTCGTCGAAGATGGCTATGGCACCCGTCTTGACAGCCGACTGGTAGTCCATCTCCCGAGTCGATCCGGACTGGTTCGCCTCGATCCATCGATTCACCTGATCTTCTATCGCGTCGAGCTCATTCGGTCGCAGCGGCGAGTCGTGCGTAAAATCGAAGCGGAGCCGATCCGGCCCGACGAGCGATCCCTTCTGCATGGCCTGTTCACCCAGCACGCCCCGCAAGGCGGCGTGCAACAGATGAGTTCCCGTATGATTTCGAACGGTCGCATTCCGTGATTCGCTGTCGACAAGAAGTCGGGCCTCCTGATCGACGCGGACCTCGCCCGACACGACCACACCCTGATGGACGAACAAACCGGTGGCCGGCTTCACCACGTCTCGAATCTCGACCTTGCCAGATTCAGTTTCGATCTGTCCGCGATCGCCGACCTGCCCACCACTTTCGGCATAAAACGGCGTCTCTTCGAAGATCAATTCGACCTCGTCTCCGGCCGAAGCCTTGGAGACCATCTCGCCCGCCTTGAGCATCGCCGCCACCGGTGCCTCGAGCACGAGCGCTTCATAGCCGCGGAAGACCGTCTGCAAATCCTTTGCAATCCGCCCGTAGACCTCTTGAATGGCGGTGTCCCCGCTGCCCTTCCAGGCCGCGCGCGCCCTCGCCTTCTGGCCTGCCATCGCTACATCGAACCCGCGCTGGTCGAGAGTCATGTCGTGACTGACCAGAATGTCGGCGGTCAAATCCATCGGAAAGCCAAAGGTGTCGTAGAGCTTGAAAACGGTATCGCCCGACAGTTCGCCCACACCTTTCGCCTTCAACTCTCCGATCTCTCCTTCGAGCAGCGTTAGTCCCTTGGACAATGTTTCGAGGAAGCGCTCTTCCTCGCGCTGGATGCGGCTCGTGATAAATGCGCGGCGCTCTTTCAGATCTGGATACGCATCGCCCATCTGATCGATGACCGCGTCGGCAACCGAGTAGATGAAGGGCGAATCCTGACCGAGGAGCTTCCCGTGGCGTGACGCGCGGCGCAGAATTCGGCGCAGGACGTAGCCTCGACCGACATTGCTTGGCAGCACGCCGTCCCCAATCAGAAACGCGAGGGCCCGGGCATGATCGGCTGCAACGCGAAGCGAGACGTCGGTCTCCGGATCCGCCCCCAGTTCGACACCCGAGAGTTCGGCTGCGCGGGCGATGAGCGGAGTGAACAAATCCGAATCCCAGGTCGATCGCTGACCCTGCAGGAGAGCTGCAAGACGTTCGAGACCCATGCCGGTATCAATCGACGGACTGGGCAGCGGTGTCATCTTGCCCGCCCCATCGCGATTGAATTGCATGAACACGAGATTCCAGATTTCCATGAAGCGCCCGGTCTCGCTCGACGGATCATCGTCGGGATGCTCGGGTAGCGCCCCCCAGTCGAAATGAATCTCGGAACACGGACCACATGGACCCGTATCGCCCATCGACCAGAAGTTCTCATCTTCGTCGAGCCGATAGAGCTTGGATTCGGGAATGCCGATCTGATTTCGCCAGATGTCGTAAGCGTCGTCGTCGTCCCGAAAAACGGAAACCACGAGATTCTCGGGCTTGAAACCGAATCCTTCCGTGAGTAGCGACCAGGCGTGCTCGATCGCCTTTTCCTTGAAGTAGTCGCCGAACGAGAAATTGCCAAGCATCTCAAAGAATGTGTGGTGCCTGGATGTTCGACCAACGTTCTCGAGATCATTGTGCTTGCCCGAAACGCGCATGCATTTCTGCGACGTGGTCGCACGAACATAGTCGCGTGTCTCTTCGCCAAGCAGGGTCCGCTTGAAGGGCACCATTCCGGCGTTCACGAACATCAGCGTCGGATCGGACTCCGGCACGAGCGACGCACTCTGTACACGTCGATGCCCCCGCTCCTCAAAGAAGCGAAGGAAGATCTCGCGAATCTCCCGGGACGGGAGCGACATGGGGCACCTCTGGTTGGATCGTGTTCTCGAATTGCGGGCGGGAATATAGCGGCCCCCCGAGAGGAATCTCGAACGGGGGATCCGGCGCGAGCGCGTTTCCACAATCGCTTCAGGCTCGCGGGTATTCGCCCGAACCCGAGCGCCGAGCGATCTAGTTCAGTCGATCGCCGCGTCTGGTGGAAAGTTCAGGCTCTAGAATCGATCGATGTTGAAGTCGTCGCCATCCATCAGGCCGTCGACGCCGTCGTTGTGCGGCTTCCTGTCGGACTTGTCGTCGTCATTGGCGAACTCGCTCCACTCCGAGTCCGAGGTCGACTCGATGCCCCGGAATCGCAGCGCAAAGTCGTCCGGGTTGGAAACGTGCTTGAGTGCCTCTTCATAGGAAATGATGCCGGATTTGACATGGCTCATCAACGATTGGTCGAAGGTCTGCATTCCGTAGGTCGTATGACCCTTCGCGATCGCATCGGGAAGTTCCTTCGTTCGATCCTTGTCTCCGATGAGCTCGCGAGTGAGTGCTGTCGAGATCAGGACTTCGAGTGCCGGCACACGGCCCTTTCCATCGGCACGGGGCACTAGACGCTGACTAATGACAGCCCGGAGGATCGTCGAAAGCTGCATTCGAACTTGTTTCTGCTGATAGGGCGGAAAGACCGAAATGATTCGGTTGATCGTCTCGGTCGCATCGAGGGTATGCAACGTGCTCATCACGAGATGACCCGTTTCCGCGGCCGTCATCGCTGTTTCGATCGTCTCGAAATCACGCATTTCGCCAACTAGAATCACGTCGGGATCCTGCCGCAGCGCCGCGCGAAGGGCCGCGGAGAATGTGTGCGTATCGACACCGATCTCACGCTGGTTCACGATCGATCGGCGATCGCGGACGAGGAATTCGATCGGATCCTCGATCGTCATGATGTGCAGGCGCTCTTCCTCGTTGATCTTGTCGATCATCGAGGCAAGCGTCGTGCTCTTGCCGGAGCCGGTCGGTCCGGTGACGAGGACGAGACC
>JAQBEG010000507.1:0-4871 GCA_032123985.1 Deltaproteobacteria bacterium | reverse complement strand
CTGTTCGTGAATCAGCGCTCTCCGCAGGCGCGCGTGAAGTTTTTCTGATCGAAGAGCCGATGGCCGCGGCGATCGGCGCTGGACTCGATGTGACCGCACCGACCGGAAATATGGTCGTCGACATCGGTGGAGGCACGACCGACGTTGCCGTCATCTCGCTCTCCGGAATCGTCACCTCTCGTTCCATTCGTACTGGTGGTGATAAGATGGACGAGGCGATCATCAATTACGTGAAGCGCAAATACAACATGTTGATCGGCGAGCGTACGGCCGAGCAAGCCAAGATAACCATCGGAACCGCCTCGACGGAGAGCAAGACCAAGGAGATGGAGCTCAAGGGTCGCGACCTCGTTGCCGGTATTCCCAAGGTCGTCGTCACGACGAGTGACGAGATGCGCGAAGCCCTGATCGAGCCGATCCACGCCATCATCGAGACCGTTCATCTTACTCTCGAGAAAACACCGCCTGAACTGGCTGCAGACATCGTCGATCGAGGCATCATGCTCGTCGGGGGTGGTTCGCTCCTGACCGATCTCGACCACCTGCTCCGGCAGGAAACGCGCCTGCCGATCCTACGCAGCGAGGACCCGTTTACTGCGGTCGTTCACGGTGCGGGCAAGGCGCTCGACAACATTTCACTCTTGCGTGAGGTCGCGTTGGTCTGAGGCTCGGAGGGTAGGGCGATGTTTCGCCGCACCCGCGCATGATCCGCGTCGGCCAAACGGCTACCGTTCCGATCGTCATGAATGTTCGGCAGCTCGAAAGACGTTTCAGGTTCTATTCTTCTTCGATAGAACGCTTGCACCAGCGCCGAATGCTCCGCCCTCACGGTTGTTCGCAATGACCTCCCTTTGTCCTAGCCGACACGGCGTCATGGAAGACGGGGCGCCGCGGAGTAGCCCGAATCGGTACGCGAAGCTCCCGACCATTTCGCGGCGAGTGAGGCTCAGTCTGGGAATCGCCCTCTCGTTCTTGGCGTGCGCGCCGCAGAGGGACAATCCGCCGCCAAATCTCTTCATTGTTCTGGTCGATACGCTGCGCGCAGATCGCGTCGACGCCTCTGGGGAAACTCGTAGTCTGACGCCGGTTCTCGATTCCCTGGCAGATACGTCCTACGTGTTTCACAACGCATACTCCACCAGTTCGTGGACGAGTCCGGCCGTTGCATCGCTCTTTACTTCCCGTTACCCATCACAGCACGGAGTCCTCGACTTCGATTCTGCTCTTCCAGCCGCTGAGGTGACGCTTGCGGAGATTCTGAGCCAGCGGGGATATCAATCAGGCGGTTTCTCTTCGAATCTTCTGATTGGAGACAGCCGGGGATTTCAACAGGGCTTCCAGTTCTTTCGAACACAGGGACTCCGGACGATCAATGGCATGGCAAACGCAGAGCGAACTTTCAGTACTGGAAAGCGCGCACTGGACTGGATAGACGGCCTGCCGAAGGATTCTGGCGCGCCGATCTTCGTCTACCTACACGTGATCGATCCTCATGCGCCCTATGCGCCGGACTCGAACGCGATGGGTCGCGTCTTCGGCAAGCGACCTTGGCCGAACGTGGATCGCGTCAACGCCGTGATGAAGACTCATATTACGAACGAGATTCCTGAGGAGACTCGTCGCGAGGTTCAGGAGCTGTACGATGCCGAGGTGAGCAGCATGGACACGGGCCTGGGCCATTTTTTTTCTGAGCTGGCCGCCCGTAACTTGCTCCAGAATTCAGTCGTCATAGTCACGTCGGATCATGGTGAAGAGTTGTGGGACCACGACATGTTTGGCCACCATCACAGTCTGCACGAGGAGGTGCTGCGCGTACCGGTTCTGATTCGCCTTCCGGGTCAGACCTCGAGGCGCGACGTGGTCGAAGAAATCTCCTTGGTAGATATAGCCCCGACCTTGATCGACTTGTTGCGTGACGCACCGGTCGCAGCTTTCGAGGGACGATCACTCGTTCCGTGGATGTCGACGGATTCCGAGATTGGATCCGACGGCACGTCTGAGCCTGATTCAACGGGTGTTGTGAGCGAGTTGATTGTGCCGCCGATATTTCGGCGCACATCTCACGAGAGAACGGTCATTCTCGGCAGCAAGCAACTCATCCGAGATTTCGACGGAACCGAGCATTTCATCGACCTGGCCGAGAGCGCCAAAGACGGACCCGGCCAGGAGATGTCTGACGGGGAAAAGAAGGTTCTGCGCGATCGTCTCGATCGATTCGTCGCTCACGTCAGCCTGGATTTACCGAGCGGAGAATCTGACGATCGTATCATTCTGAATCAGCAGAGTCGCGAAGAACTCCGGACGCTGGGCTACATCGAGTGATGTGGGGCTTTGGACCGGCTTCGTCGCGTCAATGCGTGATGAGTTAGTGCGTCCGCCTCCCCGCTTTTCGGTCCGCAGACAATCGCTCGACTTAGTCGGGAGAGAGCGCCGCCAACGCGAGGCCGATTGCCATTTCCATATCCCCCTCGATCTCGATCCGACCGTCCATGAAGGCGTCTTGGGGATCGACCTCGCCGCTGCGAAGTTGCGTGTAGATCGCCTCGTCGAGTCGAATCGTCGTGCGCGGTTCGGCCGTAGGTGTTTCGATTCCGAACGAGGCAAAGAGCACGAAGCCGCCTGCCCCGAAGCGTTCGAAAACGAGGCTTCCGTGGAGTTCTCGTAGGCTGCGAACGCGCTGGGATGTGAGCCGCATTTCTTCGCCGAGCCCCGCGAGTCCGCCGAGAAACCCGAGGAGCGAATCGCCGCATTCGCGTCGGATATTCGCGAAGTCTTCGAGCGCGTGGCCTAGGATGAGAAAGGGAGCGCGTGCGGGTTGGTCGACGTATCGCATCCGACCTCGCTCTATGTCGAAGACGTGCCGATACAGCGCGTCCCCGTTATCGACCTGTACGACGATGGCGGTCCGTACTGCTTCCATCTCCTCGAGCATGCGTGCTGCAACAGGGTCGCTGTTAGCGGCGGCCCGCTGTTCTTCGAGTTTATGGTTGAACTGTTCTGGCACGCGCTCCCGGTAGAATACGCGTTGATCTTCGACGAGGTTCATCGGCGACGACGCCTGCGTTGGAAGCGATCAACGGCGTCTTCGTGGTCCGCGTAGGTCTTGGAGAAGATATGCGTACCGTCGTTGCGCGACACGAAATAGAGGTAGGGCGAATCGGCGGGGTTGAGTACCGCTTGCATCGCTTCGCGCCCCGGGTTTGCAATCGGTCCGGGCGGCAGCCCGCGGATTCGGTAGGTGTTGTAGGGATTGCTGTCGTCCTTTAAATGGATGCGGCGCAGATTTCCATCGAAGTTTTCGATGCCATAGATCACGGTCGGATCAGTTTCGAGTCGCATCCCGCGCTTTAAGCGATTGAGGAAGACAGCGGCGATCAGCGGACGTTCAATCGCGGCGCCGGTTTCCTTTTCGACGATCGACGCGAGGGTGACGAGTTCCATCATGGAAAGCTTCGACTCGCTCGTCGCGGGTTTGAGACTACGATAAACGCCCAAGAATTCCTGGACCATCACTTCTGCAATTCGTTCCGGCGGCAGTCCGCGGGCGAAGCGATATGTGTCGGGAAAGAGGTAACCCTCGAGGCTCGAGCCCTCGACGCCAAGTCGGATCGGCGTTTCCGGATCGAGGACTACGGCCAGGAACGCGTCGCGTTCGGCCAGGCCCGCCTTCGCGAGTCGGTCCGCGATCTCGCTTGCCCGCAGGCCTTCAGGGATGACGATGGTGTGGGTACGGACTCGACCCTTCGAAAGGGTTTCGAGGATCTCCTGCGTCGATTGCGCAGCAGACAATTCGTATTCGCCGACCTTGAGTTTAGAGGAAAGGTCTTCGGCCTTTGCGAACCAACGAGTCACTTTCGCGTTTCGAATCAAGCCCTCCGCTTCGAGAGAGTCCGCAACGCGACCGAGTGAGTCACCCGCATGAATTTCGAATGCGATCGGGACTGCTTGTCCGCTGTTGTCATCGACTGGTGCGAGCGCGCGTTGAATCCACAGCCATCCCCAGGCAACTAGCACGCAGCCGATTATCACTACCGCAAGTAGTGTCTTCCTCATCGTCAAGGTCGTCGTCAGCGTCGTCGTGAAAATGGTCGTCAAAATCGGCATCGACCCTGGTCCGTCATGATTGCGACCGCTCGTCATCGTTTCGATCCGTGCCGTCCACGGTTCGTATGGCAAGATACGTGCGCAAGATGATCGAGGCTGCCATTTCGTCCACGATGCCTTTTTCACGGCGACCTGGGCCGCGTTTCTTGGGCACATAATTTAGCAAGCGCTCCGCCTCCTGAGACGTCCAGCGTTCATCCAAGGTATCGACTGGGATTCCGGTCGCCTCGCTCAGATCTGTCGCGAATTGAATCGCCTTCTCCGCTTCCGCGCCGCGTCGGCCATCCATGTGGATCGGGAGACCCACCACCGCTCGGCCAATTTGCTTATCCTTGATCAACTCGCGAAGCGCGCGGATGTCGCGCTTTCGTCCGCGGCTATCGAGTATGCCAGCAGGGAACGCGATTTTCGCCGCCTCGTCGGAAATTGCGAGGCCGATTCGTTTGCTGCCGAGGTCGACGCCGAGTACACGCACCCGGGTGAGTGTAGCGACTCGGGCGGCGGCTCGTTTCGCCGTCTGGGGATGGCTCGTCGATGTACCTATCATGGGCAGATGAAAATCTATACGACCGCTCCCCTCGAAGATCCGCGCGATGCACGGGAATCCTTTCGGCGTCTCGAAGAGATCGGCTATGACGGTGCATTCAGTTTCGAAGCGAAACACGATCCCTTTCTGCCCCTGGTGTCTGCCGCGGAAACGACTCGTGACCTTCAATTGGGTACTGCAGTAGCGATCGCGTTCGCGCGCAATCCGATGAATCTCGCGA
>JAQBEG010000506.1:0-5176 GCA_032123985.1 Deltaproteobacteria bacterium | reverse complement strand
GGCCTCGACCACGGCGCCTTCTTCGACAGCGACGCCGATCACGACGCCAGGCATCGGTGCCCGCAGGACCTCCGCACCGCCGCTGGGGGCGGCGTCGCGTTGTGCTCGTTCGAGGGCGTTGATCGCTTCGACACGATGCGTCCGACCGCGAAAATGCACGTAGTGGACGTCACCCAGACTCGCGGAGAACACCGGTTCGCGTTGGCCATCGAGCTCGAGAATGAACTCAGCCTCGTTGCTGCCCGGAATGAGCGTCGCGCAAACGCTCTGGCCGTCGATCGAGAGTGAGAATTCTCTTGCGTCGTGGATCGGGTGCACGACGCTGGACTGATTGGAGAGCTCGAAATCGTATCCCATTGATTCGTCCTCAGTTTCGCCACGCGCCCATCGATGCGTAGGGCTCGGGAACAGATTCCAGCCGCTCCATGAAGTCTCGGTCGGAAAGAGCTGTCACGGCCAGGATCGCGACACGCTCTTCACTTTCCAGCGGAGGCGTCGCGAGCTCGGCCGCGTGCGTCGGAATAAATCCCGTGTCGACTCGCCCGGCTCTAAAATCGGGATGCCCGAGGATGCGTTCGAGGAAAGCGGCGTTCGTCGTGCATCCGAGGATCACGCTCTCACCGAGCGCCTGTCGCGCTCGTGCGATCGCCTCGTCTCGATTTTTTCCATGGACAATCACTTTTGCAAGCATCGGGTCGAAATCCGTCGAGATCGTCTGGCCCTTCTCGATCCCTCCATCGAAACGGATGCCCGGACCCTGTGCTGGCAGAACCAGGAGTAACTCGCCGACCGCAGGGCAAAAATCCTGATCGGGATCTTCTGCGCAGACACGGCATTCGATCGCGGCCCCATCGAATCGAATGTCTTCCTGCGTAAAAGAAAACGCTTCGCCGGCTGCGACGCGGATTTGTTGCTCCACGAGATCAATGCCGGTCACCATCTCGGTGACCGGATGTTCGACCTGTAGCCTGGTGTTCATTTCAAGGAAGTAGAATTCGCCGTCGGGAGCGAGTACGAACTCGACGGTGCCCGCATTCTGATAGCCAGCGGCTCGAGCGATCCCGACTGCTTGCGCACAGATCTGATCTCGCTGCGCGCTCGACATTTCGGGCGCGGGCGTCTCCTCTATTAGTTTCTGAAAGCGGCCTGGATCGAGCAGTCACGTTCGCCGAGATGCAGGACGTGGCCATGTGTATCGGCCAGGATCTGGACTTCAACGTGCCTGGGTTCATTGATGTACCGTTCGGCGAAGATTCGCCCGTCGCCGAAATAACGCTCCGCCTCTGATCGTGCGAGTTCAATAGCCTGTTTCAGCTCCTCTGTTGCGCGTACGATCTGCATGCCTTTGCCGCCGCCGCCCGCCGAGGCTTTGATCAGCAATGGAAATCCAATCTCTGCTGCGCGCTCGCTGAAGTTGGAGGGATCGTCCTCTTCGGTGACCGAGGGGGTGAGTGAATATCCTTCGCCGGCCACGAAACGACGAGACTCGATTTTATCGCCCATGAGGCGTATAGCGGCCGGCGTCGGACCAATCCAACGAATTCCGGCACGCTCTACGGCCTCTGCAAAGTCTGCGTTCTCCGCCAGAAACCCGTATCCTGGATGCAGGGCGTCGGCGCCGATTCGCTTCGCGATGTCGATGATTTGTTTCGCATCGAGATACGCGGCGACGGGTGTTTGTCCTTCGATCGCGCAGGTCTCGTCGACCGCCTTCGCGGCTGGACTGCCCGCGTCGCATGGATGCACGATCGCTGCGCTCGCGATCTCGAGTCTTCGAAGAGTCCTGGCGACCCGCACGGCAATCTCGCCGCGATTCGCGATCAGTACTTTCTCGATTCCAGGGATCAATGTCATTTCCGACCCTTTACGGTGCCAGCACGGCGAGGCTCGATTCGAGCCGTGCCACGGCGCGTTCGAGCCGGTTTGCTGTCTCGTGTTGAGTTGTTTCGGTCTCGATGACGTTTCGCTCGTGGTCGACGATGCGATCGACGATGCCGCCGAGGATGGCATCGGCCAGCTGGTCAGCGAGCGCCCCGACCTCGAGCTCGCCATTTGTAAAGACGAAACGCCAGACAGCATGCTCGATGCCACCGTAGATGAGATCGCGTATCACGCTGGGCACAATGTTGTCCCTGAATGCTCCGCTTGCGACACCTTGCTCGAGCACAGATAACGCCAGCCCCGTGTAGCGCCGATTGAGTTCGAGAATCGCTTCGTCGTAGAGGGCCAGGTCGGGCCGCGCTTCATGGATAATCACGCGACATAGGCCCAAATCGGATGTGAATGTCTCGAGGTGTCGTCGGATGACGAAGCGAAGCTGATTCTCGGTTCCGCGTACAGCGCGAAGCCCCGATTCAGTACTGGCGATCAGCTCTTCGAAGAAGCCTTTCATCACGGCGATGAGAAGTGCGCGCTTGCTCTCGAAGTAGCTGTACACCGTGCCTTCGACAACGCCCGCTCGCGCGGCAATCTCCGCGACCGCAGCGGCGCCATAGCCCTTTTCGGAGAAGACCTGTCGAGCCGAATCGAGAATCTCGGCTTCGCGTTCGGCGCGCGGGCGTCTGGTCCGTCGTTTGGGCGCGGCGGGCGCGGCCATGGCTCGATTCTCCGTGCATAATCGGTGCAGGACTCGGCCGGTTCACCAACGGTCGGCGAAACCGCGCCTTCTGGTCAAAAATGTTGAGATACACTCAATAAAATATCGCAGCGTGTCAAGACATTTAGGGGATTATGTGAAAAAATACTAATCCATATTGAGTTGATCTCGATTCGATTCGGAATCAACAAGGGGACGCGATGTCATCCGGATTCAGCCTGAATGAAGACCAACGCGCGATTCTCGATGCGGCCGATCGCTACGGCCGCGAACAGCTCGCTCCGCTCGCCAAACGCATGGACGACGAGGAGTGGTGGCCGGACGAAGCATTCAGGGCGCTTGGCCGGGAAGGCTACCTCGGGATCACAGCGCCGACGGAGCTGGGGGGAGCGGATCTCGATCTCTTCGCGAGTGGACTGGTCTTACAGGGTTTTTCTCGCTGGAACTACGCACTCGGCCTCTCGTGGGTTGCGCACGAGAATCTGTGCCTCAATAACATCCTTCGAAACGGCAATCGGGAACAGCGCGAACGCTATATCCCGGGGCTCTCGAATGGGTCCCTGATAGGCTGTCTTGGATTGACCGAGCCAGGCGCTGGGTCGGATGCGCTCGGGTCGATGGCGACTACGGCCGTCCGAGACGGTGACGACTACATCGTCAATGGACGAAAACTCTATATTACGAATGGACCCGTAGCGGACCTTTGCCTGCTCTATGTAAAAACGGACATGCAGAAGGCGACACAAGGCATCACCGCGCTGATCATCGAGATGGATACGCCCGGGGTCAGCGTTGCACAGAAGCTCATCAAGATGGGTTTTCGAGGGTCGCAGACGGCAGAGCTCGCATTCGACGATTGTCGCGTTCCCGTTGTGAACGTGATTGGTAAGGAGAATGAAGGTGTCAAATGCGTGATGAGCGGGCTCGATCTCGAGCGCGCGATGATCGCTCCGATTTGTGTGGGCATGGCGGAGCGTGCGCTCGAACTGTCGATCGAATTCTCGAAAGAACGCGTGCAGTTTGGAGAACCGATTTCGAATTTTCAGATGATCCAGTCGCGTCTCGCAGAAATGTCGACGCTCGTCGAAACAATGCGGGTCTACAACTACTTCACGCTGGCGGCACTGAATGATTTGCCGCCAGGCGAGGGCGGTCGTGGTGAGGTGCATCGAATCTCAGCGACCTCGGTGATGTACGCTGCCGATTCACTCAATCAAGTGCTCAATCATGCCGCGCAGATCCACGGTGGCGCGGCGTATATCTGGGAAACCGAGATCAATCGGCTCTTTCGAGGGATCAAAATGCTCGAGATCGGAGCGGGTACGACTGAGATCCGGAAACTCATCATTGCGCAGGAGTTGTTGAAGCGTTGATAGGTAGAAGAATGACTGACGGGCACTCGAGCCACACGAGCGGTGCGATGAATATCGAGCCTCGTGATCTGGAGCACGTGTTTCGCGACTGTTTTCTTGTCGACTACAACACCGTGTTGATCGGGGGAGGGGACGAACCGCTCTATCTTCCATCCGTCGATCTCGCGCGGTCGCCGCATAGGGTGATCTACCGCGAAGACTATTTGGCAAGCGCACTACACGAGGTCGCACATTGGTGTCTGGCCGGCGCCGAGCGACGTACTCGCGAAGATTATGGATACTGGTATTCGCCGGATGGGCGAAACGCTGAAGAGCAGGCGCAATTCGAGCGCGTTGAGGTCGGACCGCAGGCCCTCGAGTGGATCCTCTCCGACGCGTGTGGATTCCGCTTCCACCTGAGCGTCGACAATTTAACGACGGGCGTCGAGTCGAGCAGTCGGTTCGAGAGCGGGGTTGCGGCTAGCAAGCAGCAGTTCCTCGCCCGGGGACTACCCATTCGGGCCGCCGCGTATCAAAGAGCATTGGCGCGCCTCATTGTGGACCGGAAGGCTCTGCGGAGTCATCGTCCACTGAATCTTGTGAACCGTCAGGCGTGAACAGGAGGCGAATCAGCTCTCGATCGTCACCGCCGTCAACGGAAGATTCACGCATGTACTGCCATCGACGCACAGCGCGTAGCGAGGCTCCATCGAAAAGGAATGGCGGGTTCGATTCTACGACGATTGGATCTGCGGTATTGCCGCGTTGCGTGATGCCGAACTCGACGATCGCATAGCCCTCCACTCCTGTCGCTCTGGCGAGAGGAGGAAATTCGACCGGTATTCGATCGATCGGCGTCCGCTTTCGCTTTTCGGTATGTATTCGTTCCCGAGCATCGTTCGTCCATTTTGCGTAGTCGGGATCTTGTTCGATGAGCATCAGGATTCGAGTTCGTTCTGCGGCATCATCGGCTGCGAAGGAGGTCGGCGCTTCAAGAACCAGTTCGCGGTAGATGTCGCGTGCTCCTGAGATGTCGCCTTCGATCTCACGACAAAACCCTTGAAGCAGCAGCATCGAATGTCGCTTCTCGTTGAACTCCCAGAGCTCGAGGATGTCGGGATCGGTCAGCTTTCGCACGGTCGTGGAGTCTCCGCGCTCGTATGCCTTGTACGCACTATTTGCGGTCTGAACAGCCTGGACCTCCGTAGGGGTCAATACCTTCTCTTGG
>JAQBEG010000505.1:0-8340 GCA_032123985.1 Deltaproteobacteria bacterium | reverse complement strand
GTGCCCGCGTCCGTCGAAGACGACCAGCGCATCACCGACGCGCAGTCGGCGTGCCGCGACATGCCGCGCCTCTTCCGGCGTCAGCCTGACGGGACCCTCCTCTTCGAGTTCTTCCACCCAGGACCAAAGCTCACTCACGAGGCAGCGCCCTCCATTCTGTCTGGGTTGATGTAGACGTCGAAGCGAACGAGCTTCGTCGCAACCTCGAAACTCGCGCCGGGAACGAGGGGCCGAGCGCGATGCGGCCGCTTGACCACGACACGGGCAGCACGCTCGCGCGCAGCTTCGAGCAATCGAATTGCGTCCTCCTTCTCCGAGAGAAGCTTTCGCAGAACCTGCAGTTCGCGTCTTGGCAGTGCTTTGCTGCGACGCGGCTGCGGATACATCGGGTCTAGATAGACCCCGACATTAGGCCGATCGATCCGAACCAGCATATCCTCCCCGTCGCCGTGAAAGAAGGTGAGCCGCTCCGCGATCTCCGACGACACGCGACCGCTCGCACGATCCGCTGTCCAACCCGTAATGAGTACTGCGTAGACCGCCGGATGGCGCTCGCTGGCGTAAACCCGATGCCCAGCTTCGGCAAGCCGATAGGCGTCGCTCCCGAACCCAGCCGTCAAATCGAAGATCGTCTCGATATTCTTGCCGAAGGCGCGCACGAGCGGGTTCCGGCCAGTGGTCGATCGCCCGCGATCGGGCGGGAAAATGGCTTGGATTCCGTCCGTTGTTGCTTCGCCGGGCGGACGAAGATCGAGACGACCGTCCCGCTCGACAAGAACGAAGGCGTCGTCCGGTGGCCGCGGGTCCGACGCAATCCCGAGCGCACGCAAGAGCGCGGCATTCGCGACCACATCCCTGGCCGCGATTTGCACGCCGCCCCCCGATGAACCTGAATCCACGTGGATCGCCTCTCCACTGCCCAGCGTTTTTCGTCTGGGACGTTGCACGCTGTCAGGAAAGACGGGGTTCCCCAGCAAGGCCGATCACCCATTTCAAAGCACGCTGCCATAGATCCTTTAGATCATCGACGATCAACATTGCAGCAGGGATCATCAACAACGTAAAGCCTGTCGCCACGAGCACGCCAAAGCCGAGAGAGATCGCCATGGGAATCACGAACTGAGCCTGTGTCGAATTCTCGAGCATCACGGGAACGAGCCCAACGAAGGTCGTCGCCGAAGTCAGCATGATCGGCCGAAAGCGCCTTCCGCCGGCCATCACCGCTGCTTCCCGGAGGCTATGTCCGGCATCACGCAGCCGGTTCATGAAGGTGACGAGAACGAGGCTGTCGTTCACGACGACGCCAGCGCAAGCCATGACCCCGATCATCGACAAAAAACTCATCTGAAAATCGCAGACCCAATGTCCGAATACTGCGCCCACGTATCCGAACGGAATGGTCAACATGATGACGATCGCCTGGATATATGATCGCAGGGGCACTGCGATCAAGATGAAAATCGAGAGCACTGCCACGATCGCGGCGGTCCTGAGGCTACCCATGCCCTTCAGTCGTTCCTTTTGTTCGCCCTGAAAACCCCAACCGACATTCGGAAAATGCGCCTTGATTTCGGGCATGAGTTCGGCGCCGATGACCTCGGAAATTTCGACCGCGTTGGCGACACGTTCATCGAGATTCGCCGTCACCAGAATTCGTCGTTCGCGATTGATGCGCGTGAGCGACGCGGCACCCCGTGCGATCTCGGATTTCGCGACAGAAGGAAAGGGAACGGCGGTGCCGTCTGGGAGCCTAATCCGAAGATTCTCGACGTCGCGAAGCGACCCGCGCTCGGATAGCGGATACCGAACCATGACCTTGACTTCGTCTCGTCCACGCTGGATGCGCTGAGCCTCGGCGCCATAGAACGCTTGACGAAGCTGGCGGCCCACGTCTTCGACCGATAGGCCGAGCGCCTCGGCCTCCGGGCGGACCTCGATCCGAAGCTCCTGTTTGCCATCGCGATGGGAATCACGAATATCAGTAACACCCGGGAATCGAGCGAGCGCCTCCGCGAGCATCTCCGCAGCAGCCTGCAGTTCATCCGCGTCGTCGCCGCGTAGCTCGACCGAGATCGGATCTCCGAAATGCATCAGTTTGCCGCTGAAAACGAGCTCCTCTGCGCCCGGAATCGTTCCGGTGAGTTCGCGCCATCGATCGGCGATCTCACTCGCTTTGACGCTCCGCGTCTCGGAGGGGCTGAGCTCGAGGCTCACCTGGCCTAGATGCGGCTGGCCAATTACGCCCGGCCGATCGGTGGGGCTGGCTCCGCGATGCGATCCCACCATCGTCAGGACATGGGCCACGGCCGACGCTTCACCCGGCAGGGAACGCTCTGCGAGTTCGGCTCGAAGTTCATCGAGCGCTGCGCTCACCCTGACGATCGCATCGTCGGTTTCGTGCACAGGCGTGCCCAGCGGCATCGTGATTCGCGCATAGACATTATCTGCCTCGCTCGTCGGCATCATCACCGATTTCACCCGTCCGCCCGCAACTAGACCCAACGCAACGAAGAATATCGCCACCGATATGGCGATGGTCAGATACCGCCATTCGATCGCACGCTCGACCGCCGGCCGGTAAACGTGTTCGAGAAAGGACTCCAGGCCATCGTTGATCCGCCCCTGAAAGCGTGACCACTTTTTCGAGAATCCGAATCTCGGCGCTTGCCCGACACCGGATCCACGCGCGAGATGAGAAGGCAGCACGAGCTTCGATTCGATGAGGGAGAAGAGCAGAGCGACGCACATGACGCCGCCCATCGGCACGGCCAAAAACTTCGCATTCCCATCGATCATTGCGAAGGGAGCGAAGGCAGCAATCGTCGTGAGAGCACCGAAAACGACCGGCGTCGCGACCTCTTCCGTCCCACGAATGGCTGCACCCAGCGGATCATCCGGCGTGGCAAGCTGATGCGTGAAGATGTTCTCACCGGTGACGATCGCGTCATCGACCAGGATGCCCAGCGCCATGATGAACGCGAAAACCGTTAGAACGTTGATGTCGATTCCGATCAATGGCATGACCATCAGCGCGCCCGCCACCGAAACCGGCAATCCCATCGCAACCCAGAACGCCACGCGAAATTTGAGGAAGAGCGCGAGCAACAGAATCACTAGAAAGAAGCCCATCTGGGCGTTGTTGAGCATCATGTCGATGCGACCGCTCAGATACCTCGAGTCATCGTCCCAGACGGTCATCTTCGCGCCCGCCGGCAGCCGCAGACGAGTTTCTTCGAGATATGCGTGGACCTTGTCCGCGACTGCGAGCGCCTGCTGCTCACCGACGCGATAGACCTGCACGAAAACCGCGGGCTCCCCGTCGAAACGCGTCGTCTTGACATTCTCTTCGAACCCATCGACGACGGTTCCGACCTGCCCAACCGTGACGCGTGTCCCATCCTCACGAGTCAGCAAGGGAATCGACGCGAACTCGCTACCCCGATAGGCCTGATTGTCTGTCCTGAGAAGAATCTCGCCGGCGTCCGTTCGAACGAGGCCACCCGGCATATCGATTGACGTCCTCCGGATGGCTAGAACGACGTCGTCGAATCGAAGTCCATAACTCTGCAGAGCGGCTTCGGAAACTTCGATCGAAATTTCGTAGGGTCGCGTCGCCGCGAGGTCGACCTGAGAAACACCAGGCAGGCGAGCGATCTCGTTGCGCGTGCGCTGCCCGAGCGCTTTCAGGCTTTTCTCATCGAGCGCGCCGTGGATCGCGATGTCCATGACACCCCTGCGCAGCTGGAGTTCGGTAACGATCGGCTCCTCTATTTCCTCCGGAAAAGTCACGATCCCATCGATTCGACTCTCGATCTCGTCGAGCGCCTTCGACAGATCGGTCCCATCGGCGAGCTCGATGATCAGATTCGTGGCGCCTTCATTCGCAGAGGATGTGATCTCCTCGATGCCCTCGACGCCCTCGAGCGCCTCTTCGACCCGGATCGTGACCGATTTCTCGATCTCTTCAGGCGAAGCACCTGGATAGATGATGGTGACCGAAACGTAGTTCAGATCGAAGTCGGGCATGATGGTCTGCTTGATCGTCGGCGCGGTCATCACGCCGCCGATCAAAACCGCTGCCATGAGCAGGTTGGCCGCGACGTGATTCTTCGCGAACCATACGATTGCCCAGTTCATTGCGCGCCCGCCTCGATCGTTCGAATCGACATGCCCTCGGAATAGATTCGCAACGGAGAGATCACAATTTGATCGCCGGCAGCTAGCCCCCCGTCGATGACGACCTCACCTCGATTGCGGCGAAGCACCGACACCTCACGCACGCGCAATTGATCGTCCTCGTCACGCAGGAAGACGCGATCGCCATCACGCAGTGCCATGACCGGCACGACGAAGACGTCGCTCACGCTTTGCCCCTCGATCTCGGCCTCGACAAATAGACCGGCTGGCAGCGGCACGCTCGACGAGTCGACATTATCGGTGCCCCTCACCCGATCTCGCAGCAGGTAGGGATCGTCGACGCGAGCAACGACATTCAGCATTCGCGTTTGTTCATCGATGGCCGCCTCCGCTCGAACGAGTCGCGCCTCCCACGCGAGTTCTCGACCCCCGAGACGCCCGGTCAGACGAACCAACGCTCCGTCGGCGTCGCTGTCGCTGTCGGTCTCGAAATCTGTCTGTCGATCCAATCCGACGAACTTCGCGTCGAGGTAGGCGAGTTCATCTATCTGGACCGGAAGCCGCACCTCGGCATAGTCGACCGCGAAGATCCGCCCGATCTTCGTCCCCGGTGATACGAACTGACCCACGTCGACGTTGCGCTCGCGAACGCGCCCATCGAAAGGTGCGCGCACGATCGTCCGTTCGAGATCGAGTTCCACTTGAGCCAGTGCCGCCCTCGCCTCCGCCAGCGATGCTTCCGCAACGAGTTGTCGACTTTCGAACTGTTCGAGGTCCGCAGCACTCGCTGCACCCCGCGATCTCAGCTGACGGCGTCGGTCGGCGTCCGCCTTGGCGAGCCGGGCTTCGCTCTCTCGCAGCCTCACGGACGCCTCTGCGCGATCACGAGCGATGCGATGTTCACGGTCGTCCAGGCGAAGAAGTTCGTCTCCGAATGAAAAAAAACCTCCCACCACCAGCCGCTCAGAAACCGACAGCACACGCCCGCGCACCTCCGCCACCAGATCACTCTCGGTCCGAGGCGTAACCATGCCACGCGAGGTAACGGTGAATCGAACATCCTGCGGCTGGACCGTCATCACGCGGACCAGAGGAGACGGAATCACCGGATCGCGATCCTCGGGCATTTCGCGGGTCGCCACGAAGAGCCAGAAGATTCCGCCACCCACCGCCAGGACGACCAGGGGGAGAATCCAACGCAACTGCGAACGACCGGCGGAAGTAAATCCCGGAAAGTCCAGAAGACGTTCCGGGTGCTCGGACGCCTCCGGATCGGACTTCTGGCTTTCGATCGAAACCGGATCGGATGTCATGCGTGGATTCCTCTGACCGCGAACACTGCGGAACCGGAAGGTGTCGGTGTCGAGAGCGTAAACCGGCTCGTTGCGGGGGCGGCGAGGCCCGCAGCAATAAATCGAATCAAGCGCGACAGCCGCTCGCACAAACCCTCGAGATCCTTCGCCGTAGGCGTCGAATTCTCGGCGACCTCTTCCTGCAGTAGCAGCTGAGCGACCGAACCCATTGCGTAGTGAATGCGGTCGCGAGCCTCGTCGAGGTCGAGCGATCGTCGATGACACAGCGCCTCTGCAAACCGTTCGTTCACGTCGATTGCGGGACTCGTAGCGAGAGCCTGGCTCTCCCGGTCGTCGCCAACACGAAACCATGTAAGTAGGCTTGCAAGACGCACCAGTTCGACGCGGAATTCGCGACCGACGGTCGCCGAGGGCATAACCAAGGCTTCGACCAGGAACTCCGCTGGAACCGCCTCGTAGCGGTGTCGACCCTCGAGCAATTCGAGCCGCTTGATGCGCTCCTTCGTGAGTGGTGCGATCCGCCGCGTCAGGATCTCGGAAACAAGCGCCTGCTTCGAGCCGAAGTGATAATGAATTGCGGCTGCATTCACGCCCGCTCGGGTCGTAATCGAACGAAGCGAGGTCGCGGAAACGCCCCGCCGAGCGAACAAGGCCTCCGCTGCATCGAGGATGCGATTCTGGGTGTTGGACTCTGGCTTCACGGTCACGCCTCGTGGGCCACACAGGGGCCAGCGCGCGAGAGAATCCTTGGCACGCAATGGTCGATCCGGACGGGCGATTAAAGCAGTCTGCTTGAAAGAAGACACCGCAGCAAGAGGAGCGTGAATGAACTGTGACCAACGCCACACTTGAAGGATGCAACGCGGATCAACCTCCAGTTTCGGGTGTTTAATACTACGATTCTCTGATCGACCGCGAATCCGACTCTCCGGCCTGGGGATTCCAACTGACCGTTGGTCTGCCCGTTCACCTGACAACGTCAGTCAAGGAGGCGTTCCGCCCCGACGAAAAGTCCCCTTGGAGGACCTTGTGAGTGGAGACGTCTGAGCCGGCGATGGACCGACTGCAGCAGAGACAGCGCGCTCGTTTTCATCGCATGTCGCTGACTTGCCGGCCCATGCCCGGCGGTCGCAGTCTGCTCGTCTCGCTGCCGCTCGGCCCTGCACCTTTCGAGTCGATCCAAGGTCCCCAGGTGATCGATCGCATCGTCTTTTCGACCGTCGGAGCGAACCACATCAAATGCCTTCGGCCCAGGCCGGTCTTCGGATTGCCACTGCTGGACATCCGACGCTGCGCGGACGCTGCGGCAATCGAAACCACCATCCGCCAAGCCTGGCGCGATCGAACTCACGAGCTTCGGGAAACGGGCAGCTTGCTGAAGGGGCTGGGCATCGACGTGGGCGCCGTAGAGGGTGGGTCGGTGTTGGCCTTCCCGCTCCCCGGTGAATCACCCCATGCCCGAATCCTGATGCAGCGAGTCGGAGAAGCGATCCTGCCGAGCGCCGGGCCTTTGACTGGCATTTCCCTCACTGCGATGGCGGATCGTGTGCTCGAAGTCAGCCAGAGTCTCGACTCGGGAACCGACCTCGATTGTCTGATCAGCGCACGGATCCGGGAGCTGCAACAGCTTGCCATTGCCAAGGAAGAAGCGAGCCAGCATCGCGGCCATCAGAGTCCTCCGAACGTGTCGACACGCAAACGCCCGATCATCACGAATCCAACCGAGCGTCACCAACCCAAAGTCCTGCTCGTCGGTTCAAAGATCATCGAAGATGCTGCCCTGCGTGAAGAACTGACGCGTCAAGGATACCGTGCGGCGACGGCTCGAAGTGAAACCGAAGCACTCGTCCGACTGGCGGCGATGACACCGGACGTCGTGATTTCACAATATGGACTGGGGCGAAGCGACGGAGCGACGTTTGTCCAGGCGACGCGGGCGCTTCCCGGTATTGAGCGAATTCCCGTCGTGCTGATCGACGAGATCCACCATGGTGCGCGCCGCGAAGCGGCACGCGCCGTCGGTGCAGCCGGCTACCTGATCACGCCCCCGGACGCGAGTCGTTTCGTGACCCGCCTTCGAGCGCTCGTCGACGCAACCGGCGACAGGCGATTCACGCGCTATTCCCAGCGACTGTCGGCGCGCCTCGAAGCGTCGACGACGCCCTGTCTCGTGACTGAAGTCGGCCGTGGCGGCATCTTCATCGCGACCGATGAAGAAATCACTCGACACAGCGAAATGAACTGTGAGGTCAAGCTGCCCAAACTAGGTCGCGTACTGCACTTTGGCGGCGAGGTGATTTATCACAGCGAGCCTCAGGGTGCACAGGGCAAAGGCGTCGGCCTTCGCTTCTGCGAAATCTCGAGCGAAGACGAAGCCTCGCTGATCGAATATCTCGCCTGGCTCGAATCCGCACGCTGAGCGCCCATCAACGACGCCCGAGAAAATCCGCCGCCGCCCGCGCCAGCGCCAGACCATCGTAGTCGACCGTAGCGACATGTCCGGAGCGTTCGAGGTAGAAGAGTTCCTTGTCGCTGGACCCTACGTTTTTGAGAATTCGCTCTGCATCACGCGGCCGTGCGGTTCGGTCGAGGCGTCCGTGTGCGACCAAAATCGGTGCGCGGACGCTCTCGAGTTCCGCAATCACCTGCGACTGCATCGAGATCAGCTGGGCGACCGCAGCAAAGGGCATCGCTTGCATGCCCGGATGACGTGCCTTTGCCGCCGGGTCGCGAATATCGGCACCGTCCTTCTTGGCGCGTGAAGAAACGAATAGTCGTAGCAGCGGCAGGAGTTGCGGGATGGGCGGAGGCAAGACCAGTGGCGTCCCAATGACGACCAGGGCATCGACCTCTTCGGTCTGCGCGAGCCTGAGACTAACGAGCCCACCCA